>DATIGZ010000127.1:0-4916 GCA_035481255.1 Sphingomonas sp.
CGGGGATGTCGCGCTCGGCCAGGCTCTGCGCTTCCATCACCAGCGCCATTTCGCGCGCCTTGCTGCCCAGCTCGACGGTCTCGCCGATCTTGATGCGGCGCGAGCCGATGTTGCACTTCTCGCCGTTGACCTTGACGTGGCCGTGGTTGACCAGCTGGCGCGCGGCGAAGATCGTCGGCGCGAACTTGGCGCGGTAGACGATCATGTCGAGGCGCATTTCGAGCAGGCCGATCAGGTTCTGACCGGTGTCGCCCTTCATCTTCGAAGCGTCTTCGTACGAGCGCTTGAACTGCTTCTCGGTGATGTCGCCGTAATAGCCCTTGAGCTTCTGCTTCGCGCGCAGCTGGATGCCGAAGTCCGACATCTTGCCCTTGCGGCGCTGGCCGTGCTGACCGGGGCCATACTCACGCTTGTTGACGGGCGACTTGGGGCGGCCCCAAATGTTCTCGCCCATCCGGCGATCGAGCTTGTACTTGGCGCTGGAGCGCTTCGACATGTGAAATTCCTTACAATTGCTACGACGTTGACCCGGCAGTCGCCTGCCTGATCGCGATTCCGGTATCGCCCGCGTCATGAGACACAGGGCCGCTGCTTCACCGGAGTGCAGGGCCGATTGCGAAGGCGCGCGGTTAGCGGGGACCCCGAACGGAGTCAAGTTCGCGCAGTGGTGTCAGGCCTTGGGCTGCTTCTTGCCCTGAATCGCCGACAGCACGCCGCGCACCGTCCGCACCTCCTGCGCGGTCCAGCCGGGCTTGGTCAGCAAGTTGCGCAGGGTCAGCCGAGTCACCGCCACACGTTCGGGCGGGTAATAATAGCCGCTGTCGGCCAGCAGCATCTCGAAATGGCCGATCATCCCCTCCAGCTCCTCCTGCGGTGCGGGCGGGTGGAGGTCGGTGCGCGGCGGTTGGGCAAGGCCCTGCGCCTTCGACCATTCATAGGCCACCAGGATGACGGCCTGCGCCAGATTGAGCGAGCCGAATTCCGGGTTGATCGGCACGGTGAGGATCGTGCGCGCGAGGTTGACGTCCTCGGTCGCAAGGCCCGAACGCTCCGCGCCGAACAGGATCGCGGACCGCCCGGCTGCCCCGTGGATCTCAGCCGCCGCCTCGGCCGGGTTGACCACCGGCTTGGTCACGCCGCGCTTGCGCACCGTGGTGGCGTAGACATGCTCGCAATCGGCGACCGCTTCGGCGACGCTTTCGAACACGCGCGCCTGTTCGAGCACGATATCCGCGCCGCTCGCCGCCGGACCGGCCGACGGGTTCGGCCAGCCGTCGCGCGGGGTGACGAGGCGCATCTCGGTCAGCCCGAAATTGAGCATCGCGCGCGCCGCCTTACCGATATTCTCGCCAAGCTGGGGCCGGACGAGAACGATGACGGGCGCGGGGGCGGTCCCGCTCATCCCTTGCCCACCTCGTTCACGCTGCTCGCGAACGCCTCGAAATCCTTGGCCTCGCGGAAGTCGCGATAGACGCTGGCGAAGCGGATATAGGCGACCGAGTCGAGACCCTTGAGACCCTCCATCACCATCTCGCCGATGCGCTGGGAGGGAATGTCGGTATCGCCCAGCGTTTCCAGCTGGCGCTGGATGCCCGAGACGAGCTTCTCGATCTGCGCCGCTTCGATCGGCCGCTTGCGGCAGGCGAGCGAGACCGAGCGGATCAGCTTGTCGCGCTCGAACGGTTCGCGCCGGGAGTCGCCGGTTCCTTCGGACTTGAGGACGGTCAGCTCGCGCAGCTGGATCCGCTCGAACGTGGTGAAGCGCGCCGCGCATGCCTCGCACTGGCGGCGGCGGCGGATCGCCGCCCCGTCTTCGGTGGGGCGGCTGTCCTTTACCTGACTGGCTTCATGTCCGCAGAACGGGCAGCGCATTCTTTGTTCCTTGGCGGTGCCGGCCCACTCCCCCACCCGGCCACCCATATCATACTGTCGTTGGGTGGCCGGGTGGGGAGTGGGCCGGCACCGCATGCGCGTCAGCGCATCAAATCAGGCTCACGCCTCCGGGTAGATCGGGAAGCGCTCGCACAGCGCGCGGACGCGCTCGCGGACGTTCGCCTCGACCTGGGCGTCGCCCTGCTCGCCATTCTTGCGCAGCCCGTCGAGCACGTCGGCGACCATGTTGCCGATCTCGCGGAACTCGGCCGGACCGAAGCCGCGGGTGGTGCCGGCGGGCGAACCGACGCGGATGCCGCTGGTCTTGACCGGCGGCAGCGGATCGTTGGGGATGCCGTTCTTGTTGCAGGTGATCGCCGCACGCTCGAGCGCCTCATCGGCGTCCTTGCCGGTGACGCCCAGCGGGGTGAGGTCGATCAGCGCGAGGTGGGTGTCGGTGCCGCCCGAGACCACGGCCGCGCCGCGCTCGGTCAGCGTCGCCGCCAGCACCTTGGCATTCTCGACGATCGCGGCGGCATAGGCCTTGAAGTCGGGACGCAGCGCTTCGCCGAACGCGACCGCCTTGGCCGCGATGACGTGCATCAGCGGGCCGCCCTGAAGGCCGGGGAACACCGCCGAGTTGATCTTCTTGGCGATCGCCTCGTCATTGGTGAACACCGCGCCGCCGCGCGGGCCGCGCAGCGTCTTGTGCGTGGTGGTGGTGACGACATGGGCATGCCCGAAGGGCGTAGGATGCACGCCGCCGGCGACGAGACCGGCGAAGTGCGCCATGTCGACCATGAAGATCGCGCCGACTTCATCAGCGATCGCGCGGAACTTCGCGAAATCGATGATGCGGGGATAGGCCGAGCCGCCCGCGATGATCAGCTTGGGCTGATGCTCGCGCGCCTTGGCCGCGACCTCGTCGAAATCGATCAGGTGAGTGACCGGATCGACGCCGTACTGGACCGCGTTGAACCACTTGCCGCTCATCGCCGCCTTGGCGCCGTGCGTCAGATGGCCGCCAGAATCGAGGCTGAGGCCCATGATCGTATCGCCGGGCTTGGTCAGCGCGAGCATCACCGCGCCATTGGCCTGCGCGCCCGAATGCGGCTGGACGTTGGCGAAGTCGCAGCCGAACAGCTGCTTGGCGCGGTCGATCGCGAGCTGCTCGACCTCGTCCGAGGGGTGGCAGCCCTGATAGTAGCGCTTGCCGGGATAGCCTTCGGCGTATTTGTTGGTGAAGACGCTGCCCTGCGCTTCGAGCACGGCCTTGGAGACGATGTTCTCCGACGCGATCAGCTCGATCTGATACTGCTCGCGCTCCAGCTCATGGCGCACGCCCGCGAACACTGCGGGGTCGGCATCGGCGAGATTGCGGGTGAAGAAGCCGTCGGGCTGGACGGCGGAAATCGGGTTGGTGCTCATGCCTTATGTCCTTCAGAGGGCCGGGTCGATCAGCTTGTCCACCCGGCGCTGATGACGATCGCCGCCGAAACCGGTGGCGAGGAATTCGGTGATGCAGGCCTTGGCCATTTCGGGGCCGATCAGCCGGGCGCCCATGGCGATGACGTTCGCATCATTATGCTCGCGCGCGAGGCGGGCGGAGAGCGGTTCCGAGACCAGCGCGCAGCGGGCCTGACGCACGCGGTTGACCGCGATCGAGATGCCGATGCCGGAGCCGCACAGCGCGATGCCGCGTTCGGCGCTGCCCTCTGCAATGGCCTTGCCCAGAGCAATGCCAAAGTCGGGATAGTCGACGCTCGCGGGGCCATCGGTGCCCAGATCGAGCACCTCGTGTCCTTCGCCGCGCAGCCATTCGGCGAGTGCGGCCTTGAGTTCCCAGGCGGCGTGATCCGAAGCGATTGCGATTCGCATTGGAAGAGCGGTTCATTCCTTGAGCTGAACGGATGCCGGCTCTCTAGGCGCTTGGCGCGTCGAACGCCACCTCCGATTTCTTGGGGACGCACGGCGCGCGAAGCCAGCCGCGCATGCGGACGTTCGCGAGGTGGCTGGCGCTGACCGGCAGCGACGAGCCGTCAACGAACAGCAGGCGCCATCGCCGCCCCTGACGCACCGCGCCGGACACCGCGTCGGCAGCGGCCCAGGCCCCGCGATGGATCTGCGCGCCGGGGATGGCGGCGAGTTCGGCGACGGCGTCGCCGAAACGATAATGGACGAGCACGCTGCTGCCGTCGCGGCGGCGGACGCGGCAGTAGTGATCCTCGGACTCGACCGCGAGCAGCGTGGCGGGTTCGACGCGGGCACGGTCGAGCAGGCCGTTGCTTACGGCGGGCGTATCCGCGACCTGAACGGCATCCCGGCCGCGCAGCGAGCGGCTGACCACGAAGATCGAAGCGAAGATCGCGGCGGCGATCACCGCGGCCTGATTCCACACGGCGAAGGCGGACGGCGCGCGCTCGACCCCGGCAAGCGACAGACCGAGCGCGATCTCGGCCGGGAGCGGCAGGTTGATGAGCAGCCCGCCAAGCGCGGCCGCCCACCACCAGTCGCGCGGACGACGAACGGTGAGCGCAAACCAGATCTGCCATTTGAGCGTGTTCCAGCCGAACAGCAGCCCCCAGAAGAAGCAACGCATGCCGAGCGGCAGCGCGCCGGTGCCGAAGCCGCCGGTCACGATCATCAGCACCGCCGCGGCGCCCCCCGCGACCCACAGCAACGGGAAGCCGGGCCGCGCCGCCAGCCAGTTCGCGAAGCCGCGCGCACGCTTCGCGAAATCGCGCTTGGCTGGAGCCCAAGAACCGTTGCCTGAGCGGGACATGCGCAAGAGGCTGCCACCGGGCGCGCCGCGACGCAATTCGATTGGAGGAAGACCATGACGATCCGGACCCTGATTCTCGCCGCCGCCCTGATCGCGGCGCCGCCGGCCGCCGTTGCGCAACAGGCCGATCCGGGCGCGGTCGCGGCACAGAAGGCGGCGATCGCGCGGATCGACATCGTCGACGGCACATGGCGCGGCGAAGCGGTTCAGCGCATGCCGGACGGCGAGCATCGCGTGACCCAGACCGAACGCGCGGGCAGCC
>DATIGZ010000128.1:0-6151 GCA_035481255.1 Sphingomonas sp.
GAGCCGTTTGGCCTTGCCGCCTTCGGCAACGTCACGCGGTACTGGACCGCTACCGAATCCAATTCGATGATGCCCGCCTTCACCGGCGCGCTGCTCGCCAACCGGCTGATCTGGATCGGCGCGGGCTTCGTCGCGCTGCTCGTCGCCTATTGGCGCTTCAGCTTCGCCGAAAAAGGCGTCTCGGCGCGCAAGCTGCGGAAGCAGGCGAAGAAGGCGGCGAAGCTCGCCGCGACGCCGCCGATCCTGGTCGACACGCTGCCGCCGGTTCGCCCCGAGGCCGCGGCCAGCGCCCAGCTGTGGCAACGCTGCAAGTTCGAGATGCGCCTTGTCTTCAAGAGCCCCGCCTTCGCCGTGCTGCTGATGATCGGGCTGTTCAACTCGGTCGGAGGGCTGCTCTTCGCCAACGAGCTCTACGGCACGCCGTCGCGCCCGCTCACCTTCGTGGTGGTGCAGGACCTGCTCGGCATGTTCGGGATCATCCCGATCATCATCGCCATCTATTATGCCGGCGAGCTGGTCTGGCGCGATCGCGAGCGCAAGATGCACGAGATCATCGATGCCACCGCCCTCCCCGGCTGGGCTTATATGGTGCCCAAGACGCTGGCGGTGACGCTGGTGCTGTTCGCCACGCTTGCGATCAGCGCGATCGCCGCGATCCTCGTCCAGCTCGGTCGCGGGGTCACCGATCTCGCGCTCGGCCAGTATCTCATGTGGTACCTGCTGCCGCTCACCATCGACATGGCGATCCTCGCCGTGCTCGCGGTGTTCGTGCAGGCGCTCAGCCCCAACAAATATGTCGGCTGGGGCATCATGGTGATCTACATGGTCGCCACGATCACGCTCAACACGATCGGGTTCGAGCATCCGCTCTACAATTACGGCGCGACCGGCAGCGTCCGCTTCTCCGACATGAACGGCGATCAGGTCGGCGGCGCGCTGGGCTGGTGGCTGAGACTCTATTGGGGCGCGATCGCGATCATGCTCGCGGTGCTCGCCCATCTCCTGTGGCGACGCGGCACCGAAACGCTGCTGCGCCCGCGCATCGCGCGCGCGGCCCGACGGCTTAAGGGGACGCCCGGCGTGCTGCTCGGCGCGGCGTTCGCCGTCGCGGCGGCGACCGGCGGCTGGCTCTACTACAATACGAACATTCTCAACGACTATCGCACCCGCGACGATGTCGAGGCGCAGCTCGCTGCCTATGAGAAGAAATATCTCAAATACGAGAAGATCGCCCAGCCCTCGCTGACCGATATCCGTCTCGACGTCGATCTGCACCCGGCCGAACGCAATATGACGACGACCGGCGAGTACCGCTTCGTCAACGATACCGGCGCGCCGCTGCGCGATCTCCATGTCCGCTTCCCCGATCGCCAGAGCAAGCTTGCCGCGATCGAGGTGCCAGGCGCGAGCCTCGCGATGGAGGATAAGGATTTCGCCTATCGTATCTATCGCTTCCCTGCTGCCCTGCCCGTGGGCGCGACCGGCACGGTCAAGTTCAGGGTGACGCGCGCGACCCACGGCATGCCCGCCAACAACGCCGACAGCCGCCTGGTCGCGAACGGCACCTTCCTCAACAATTTCGAGATCGCGCCCGCCATCGGCATGGACCGTCAGGGTCTGCTCACCGATCGCGTCAAGCGCCGCAAATACGGCCTTCCCGCCGAGCTGCGGCCGGCCAGGCTCGAGGATCGCTCGGCGCAGCGCCGCAACTATGTCGGCAATGCCGCCTGGGTGCGCAGCGACATCACCATCACCACCGACGCCGGCCAGACACCGATCGCGCCGGGACGGAAGGTGGCCGATTCGACCAGCGGCAACCGCCGCACCGCACGCTTCGTCTCGGGCACGCCGATCCTCGCCTTCTTCTCGATCCAGTCGGCCGACTATGCCGAGAAGGCGATCGACGCGAATGGCGTACGGCTTTCGGTGTTCTACGACCGCAAGCACCCGTTCAACGTCGATCGCATGCTCGCCGCGCTGAAGGCCTCGCTCGGCTATTACCAGACCAATTTCGGCCCCTATCAGTTCGACCATGCGCGCGTGATTGAGTTCCCCGGCTATGCCAGCTTCGCGCAGGCCTTCGCCGGAACCATGCCCTATTCGGAGTCGATCGGTTTCCTTGCCAACAACACCGATCCCGACAAGATCGACTATGTGACCTATGTCACCGCGCACGAACTCGGGCACCAATATTGGGCGCACCAGGTGATCTCGGCCGACATGCAGGGTGGCACGATCTGGGTCGAGACCATGGCGCAGTATTCGGCGCTGATGGTGATGAAGAAGCTCTACGGCGAGGACAAGATCCGCCGGTTCCTCAAGTACGAACTCGACAATTACCTGCGCAACCGCGGCAGCGAGGCAATCGAGGAGCTTCCGCTCGAGCGCGTCGAGAACCAGGGCTATATCCATTACCGCAAGGGATCGCTGGTCGTGTACCTGCTGCAGGACCGGCTCGGCGAGGATCGCGTCAACGCGATGCTGCGCGACAAGCTCGCCCGGTATCGCTTCAAAGGCGCGCCCTATCCGCGCTCGACCGACCTCATCGACGGCTTCCGCGCGCTCGCCCGCAACGCCGAGGAGCGGCAACTGGTCGAGGACCTGTTCGCGCGCATCACACTCTACGATCTCAAGGCGAAGGCCGCGACCATCAGGAAGCTCGCCAACGGCAATTACGAAACCGTGCTGACAGTTGACGCCGGCAAATTCTACGCCGACGGCAAGGGCAAGGAGAGCAAGGCCGCACTCGCGAACATGATCGACGTCGGCCTGTTCGACCAGAACCCCGGCTATGGCGCCTTCGCGGCCAGGGACGTCGTGCTGATGGAACGCCGCCCGATCCGCTCCGGCACGCAGGAGATCCGCATCCTCAGCAAGCGTAAGCCGGCGTTCGCCGGGATCGATCCGTACAACAAGTATGTGGACCGCAACGGCGACGATAATATCGTGCCGATAACGATGTAATGCGGCTCGAACAGCATCCAATCGCGCTGCTTGTCATGGTGGCGAGCACATGGTGGCGACCGGCGAGTCGTCTCTAGTCCGGAAAGCCGGACAGGAACGACGCGACGTTGCGGCCGAGATCGTCCACCGCATAGCCGCCTTCCATCACGACCAGGGTCGGAATCCCGAGCGCGGCGATCGCGCCGGCAAGAGCGGTGTAATCCTCGCGCTCGAGCGCGAAGCCGCAGATCGGGTCGCTGCTATGCGTGTCGGCGCCGAAGGAGAGGATCAGCAGACCCGCTCCCCATGCCGCGATGGCGTCCAGCGCGCGCTCGAGCGCCGGGCGGTAAGCCGCTCCATCGGTGCCACGGGGAAGCGGCAGGTTGAGCGTGGCGCCCTCGCCGTCGCCCACACCGCGTTCGTCCGCCCACCCCCAATAGAAGGGGTAGTCGGTCGCCGGATCGGCATGGATCGAGCAAAAGAACACGCTCGAATCCGCGTAGAAGATATCCTGCGTGCCGTTGCCATGATGATAGTCGATGTCGAGCACCGCGACGGGGCCAAGGCCCAGGGATTGGGCGTGGCGCGCAGCGATTGCCGCATTGTTGAGATAGCAATAGCCGCCCATATAGTCGCGCCCGGCATGATGACCCGGCGGCCGGCAAAGTGCGAAGGCATACCGCTCGCCCGCGGCCAAACCCTGCGCGCCGGACAGCGCGCATTGCGCGGACCAGTATGCCGATTCCCACGTCCCGGCGGCGATCGGCGTGCCCGCGTCATAACTATAGGCGCCGAGCTTCGCATCGATCCGGACGGACTTGAGCGGCCGCCGGTGGACGACAGGAAAGGTATAGCCGATCGCGTCGCCCTTGCGACCCGCCGCAAGCCATTCGTTGTGCGCCTGCTCAAGAAAGGCGAGATAGCCGGCGTCGTGCACCGCAAGCAGCGGCGCCATGCCGAAGTCTCGCACCGGCTCCGGATCGGTCGCCTGACGAAGGATCGAGCGCGGACGCTCGGCGGTTTCGGCGGCCGGTGCCCACTCACCATTGTGCAGTTCGCGCTCGGGCGAATGAGCGCATTGACGCTCGTCGAAGAATAGCTTCACGGCCTTGCCTGCTCCTCCATCCATCGCATCGCCGTCCGGTCGGGTGTCCGGAGACGATTTCGGCGAAGCTCCGCGCACGTCTCTCCTCGCCGAGCTTGAAGACGTGACTAGCGCCAGTGACGTTCTCGCGAAAGGCGATGGTGCGGGTCGCAATTGCGGACTTTCTTTCGCAAGCTACCTGCTTGCCCCGTTCGCTTGCTCCCCGCGCCCGCTTCCCCGGTCCGGCCTTTTTTGCGCGATCATCCCGAACTTCCGGCCGCCATGGTAGCTGACGATGCCGCACATCCGCTTCCCGTCGGCCGTGAGAGATCCGTCGAAGCGAACATCCCCCTCGCGCGATGCGACGATCATCGCCACCGTCCGGCCGTCGGACTTCAGGCTGCGCACCACCACCACACCGGGGGTTAGCGCGAGCGATCCTCCCAGTCCGGTATCCAGCATTCCGACGGAGAGAAGGCCGAAGCTGGGAATGCCGCCCGCATCCATCAGCACGTCCCACAAACCCGAAAGTTCAGGCGGCTGGCTTTGCTTTGTGGTCAGCGCGGGGCACTCAAACCGCATGTTCACAGCCTCGCTTGCCGCCGCCGGAACAGTTGAAGATGCCAGTGCCACGCCGGCGATAATCCGATTCATTGCTTTCTCCATGCCAACATCAGGACGTTTGTCCCGGCCGGTTGGCGGCGCGCGATGCCCGTCGACAACGGGGAAAATCGTGAATAGCCTTCGCACTTTCGTGACCGGCAGACCGATGCAGTTGGCGATGCGTGAATGGCGGATAAAGGGGACGTGGCGCGGGCCGCTAAGCGCCGTCGCCTTTGGCGCGCTGCTTGGAGTGACGGGTCCGTTCGGATCGCAAACCGCTCTCGGCCCGGCGGTGCGATATCCCTTCTGGATGATCATCGCGCTCGTCGGCTTCGGAGCCGCGGCTGTCGCGGCGCGCGTCCTTCCCGCGACGTCCCCGGGCAGGACAACGGCAATACGGCTCATCGCGGTAGCAGCCGCATCCGCGGTGCCAATGACGTTCTTTGTGGCGTGGGCCATGGGGGTGGTCAAACCCGGCAGAACATTCAGTCCCGTACAACTGCTCGGACTGTTCCCCTACGTGGTGCTGGTCCAGCTGCTGATTGCCCGCATCATCTCTCCGGACGACCGGATGTCCGTGGCCGCACCCGTGGAGCAACCAGCCGCCGCTCCCGAATACCCGCCCGAGTTCGTGTCGAAACTTCCCGCTGCGTTACGCCGGGACATAGTCGCGCTCGAAGCCGAGGATCATTACCTGCGCGTGCATACTCTCCACGGCTCGGCGCTGATCCTGATGCGGCTGGCGGACGCGGCGGCGATCATCGATCCCCGGCTGGGCCTTCGCGTGCACCGTAGCTGGTGGGTGGCCAAAGACGGTGTTCGCGCGCTGGAAAGAACAGCCGGACGAGCAATTGCCCGGCTGGTTGATGACCGGGCAGTTCCCATCAGCAGGTCATATTTGTCGGCCGCGCGGACAGCTCTGACAGATTAGCCGGCGAAACGGGCGAAGGCCAAACGACTACACCGGGCCACCGGCTCCGGGGAGAGTTCGCCCGATCCAGGACGAGGCCTGCTCATAAGCGTGGCCAACCTGCAGCACGGCCAGGTCGGCATGAGCCGGACCGATGATCTGCATGCCCATCGGTAGCTTGTTCGGCCCGCCGAATCCCGCTGGTACCGACAGTGCCGGCAAGCCCGCCATCGTGACCGGCAACGTCACTTCCATCCAGCGATGATAGCTGTCCATCTTCCGGCCGGCGATCTCGGTCGGCCAGCGCAGCTCGACATCGAACGGAAACACCTGCGCGGTCGGAAGGATCAGGAAATCGAACGTCGCGAACGCCTTGCGGAACGCCTCATAGATGCGCGTCCGCCCCATCTGCGCCTGCGTGATCTGGATCGCGGTGAGCTTGCGATAGCCCTCGACCTCCCACAGCGCCTCCGGCTTCATCTGCGCGCGCTGCTCGGGCTTGTCGGCGAAACCGATCAGGTCGGGACCCACCGATCCGTGGCGCAGCGTCACGGCGGTTCGCCACATCGCATCGGCCGGCTCGTCAAGCTTGGCGGCGTCCACCGTCATGC
>DATIGZ010000129.1:0-11318 GCA_035481255.1 Sphingomonas sp.
GCGTGGGCGCCCTTGTCGCCGTGATGGCCGATATAGACGTTGAAGCTGTTGGCGAACTTCGAGAAATCCACCTCGTCGGCGCCGAGGAAGAAGGTGAGCTTCGGCTCCGCCGCGACGATGTCGGCAATGCCGCCCTTCGACGCGAAGCCG
Source organism: Sphingomonas sp. (assembly GCA_035481255.1). Classification (GTDB taxonomy): domain Bacteria; phylum Pseudomonadota; class Alphaproteobacteria; order Sphingomonadales; family Sphingomonadaceae; genus Sphingomonas. Next base: position 151 of record DATIGZ010000129.1, read on the forward strand.
AGCATCAGGCCGCCCATGCGGCTCGCCGCCATGTGCAGCACGTTGAAGCCGTTCCAGCCCTCACGCACCAGGTTGAGCTTCTTCGCCAGCGCGAGCGACGCGCCGTGACCGTTCTTGAGCGCGGCGCCACCGACGATGACCATCGGGCGGGCCGCATCCTTGAACGCGTCGGTCGCGGCCTTGGGCAGCTTGCCGAGCAGCGACAGATCGTTGCCGAGCCACTCGACCTTGTAGGTCAGGTCGGTTTCGGGGCCGATCGCGAAGACCTTGGCGCCCTTCTTGATCGCCTTGCGGACGCGGGTGTTCACCAGCGGCGCTTCCCAGCGCAGATTGGTGCCGACGAGCAGCACGACATCGGCATCCTCGACACCCGCGATGGTGGTGTTGAAGTTGACCGCGGCCATGCTGGTCGCGTCATAGGCCATGCCGGTCTGGCGGCCTTCGAGCAGGTCCGAGCCGAACGACTTGACCAGCGCCTTGGCGGCGAAGATCGTCTCGCAATCGAGCAGGTCACCGTGAATTGCGGCGACCTTGTCCCCTGCCCCGGCTGCGGCGACCGCAATTGCCGAGAAGGCTTCGTCCCACGTCGCCTCGACCAGCTTGCCGTCGCGGCGGACATAGGGTTTGTCGAGGCGGCGGAAGCTCAAGCCATCGACATGGTGGCGCGTCTTGTCGTGCGCCCATTCCTCGTTCACGTCCTCGTTGATCCGCGGCAGCGCGCGCAGCACGCCGCGACCGCGGCTGTCGATGCGGATGTTGGTGCCGACGGCATCCATCACGTCGATCGCGAGGGTCTTCTTGAGCTCCCACGGCCGCGCCTCGAACGCATAGGGCTTCGAGGTCAGCGCGCCCACCGGGCAGAGGTCGACGACGTTGCCCGAAAGCTCCGAGGTGACCGCCTTCTCCAGATAGGAGGTGATCTGCATGTTCTCGCCGCGATAGATCGCGCCGATCTCTTCCACGCCGGCGACTTCCTCCGCGAAGCGCACGCAGCGGGTGCACTGGATGCAGCGGGTCATCACCGTCTTGACGATGGGACCCATATATTTCTCGGTCACCGCACGCTTGTTCTCGGTGTAACGCGAATGGCCACGGCCATAGGCGACCGACTGGTCCTGCAGGTCGCACTCGCCGCCCTGATCGCAGATCGGGCAATCGAGCGGGTGGTTGATCAGCAGGAATTCCATCACGCCTTCGCGCGCGGCCTTGACCATCGCGCTGTCGGTGCGGATTTCCTGACCGTCGCCAGCGGGCAGCGCGCACGAAGCCTGCGGCTTGGGCGGCCCCGGCTTCACTTCGACCAGACACATGCGGCAATTGCCGGCGATGCTCAGGCGCTCATGATAGCAGAAACGCGGGATTTCCTTGCCGGCAGCCTCGCACGCCTGCAGCACGGTGGCGCCTGCGGGGACTTCGACCTCGATCCCGTCTACGGTTACTTTTGGCATCTTCAGTTACTCGCAGGGTTCACGCTGCGCAGCGCGGCAAGCGCCACAAGGGCGCGCAACCGTTGGCCGGCAAATTTCGTCTTGGCCGCGTCACGCGTACAGCGGCCGAACACCATCTCGACCGGCTTGGCGGCGGCGGCGGATTCGGCACTGCCCGGCGCGGTCTTGAGCCAGGCGGCGACGTCGTCAGGAATCGAGCGGACAGTGCAGATCGCGGCCGCATCGCCCTCCGACTGCGCTTCCGGCGCCGGGCTTCCCGCCGCACGCGCCAGCCGCGCATTGAGCGGGGCCGGGTCGCGCGCCAGCACGCGCTCCGCCAGCGCGCCGGTCAGGACCAGCGACAGCCGCGGCGCGCGGCCGCGCGAGCCGAAACAACCGCCGTTGTTCTGAAGGATCGTCGCGAACATCCGCTGATATTCGGCGCTGCGATAATCCTTCGAGAGCGCGGTCGCGACCTTGTCGCCGCTGTTGCCGACGACACAGGTGGCCGAACGGTACGCCCATTCGGGCGAACGCGCCTCGCGCTCCTGCTCGTCCGGCGTGCCGGGCATCTCGCGCCAGGGCGACGGCTTGATGTCGCTCGCCTGGGGCGGCTGCACCGGCTCCTGAACGGCCAGCAGAAAAAGGGCGGCGGCCGCGATCACTCGGCCGCTTCCTGCATCGGGCTCAGGCCACCGCCCTGCTTCTCGATGATGCGCCGCTCGATCTCGGGGCGAAAGTGACGGATCAGGCCCTGGATCGGCCATGCCGCCGCGTCGCCGAGCGCGCAGATGGTGTGGCCTTCGACCTGCTTGGTGACGTTGAACAGCGTGTCGATCTCGCTGATGTCGGCGTCGCCGGTGCGCAGCCGCTCCATCACGCGCCACATCCAGCCGGTGCCCTCACGGCACGGGGTGCACTGGCCGCAGCTCTCATGCTTGTAGAAATAGCTGATCCGGCTGATCGCCTTCACGATGTCGGTGGACTTGTCCATGACGATGATCGCCGCGGTGCCAAGGCCCGAGCCAAGCGCGCGCAGGCCGTCGAAATCCATCGGCGCGTCCATGATCTGCGCCGCCGGGACGAGCGGGACCGACGAGCCGCCGGGGATCACTGCGAGGAGGTTATCCCAGCCGCCGCGGATGCCGCCGCAATGCTTTTCGATCAGCTCGCGGAACGGGATGCTCATCGCTTCCTCGACCACGCACGGCTTTTCGACATGGCCGCTGATCTGGAACAGCTTGGTGCCGCGGTTATTCTCGTTGCCGAAGCTGGCGAACCATTCGGGCGAGCGGCGCAGGATCGTGGGCGCGACCGCGATCGACTCCACATTGTTCACCGTGGTCGGGCAGCCATAGAGGCCGGCGCCCGCCGGGAACGGGGGCTTGAGGCGCGGCTGGCCCTTCTTGCCCTCCAGGCTCTCGATCATCGCGGTCTCTTCGCCGCAGATATAGGCGCCCGCGCCGCGATGGCAGAAGACGTCGAAGTCATAGCCCGAGCCGCAGGCATTCTTGCCGAGCAGGCCCTTGGCATAGGCTTCCTCGATCGCCTTGAAGAGCGTCTCGGCCTCACGGATATATTCGCCGCGAATGTAGATGTACGCGGCCCGCGCACGCATCGCGAAGCCCGCGACCAGCGCGCCTTCGAGCAGAAGGTGCGGATCGTGGCGAATGATCTCGCGATCCTTGCACGAACCCGGCTCGGACTCGTCGGCGTTGATGACGAGGAAGCTGGGGCGCTCAGGCGTCGGATTCTTGGGCATGAAGGACCATTTCATGCCAGTCGGGAAGCCCGCGCCGCCGCGGCCGCGCAGACCCGACGCCTTGATCTTCTCGATGATCACATCGGGACCAAGCTCGAGCAGCTTCTTCGTATTGTCCCACGCGCCGCGCTTGACGGCGGCGTCGAGGTTCCACGGCTGATAGCCGTAGAGGTTGGTGAAGATCCGGTCCTTGTCAGCGAGCATTGCGCGCGCCCTTCCGCGATGCGGTGACCGCCACCAGCACGCCCATCGCCGCGCCGAACATGCCCATGATGAAGGCGAAGCTCACTTCGGACCCCCGATACGCTTGTTGTTCTGGACCGCGATGTACACGGCCACGCCGACGCCGATCAGCAGCAGCGGCACGAAGAGCTTGACGGCGAGCTTGAGCACCCAGCCGAGCACGACGATACCGCCGATGACGGCAAGGATCGTGATGAGCGTGTTCTTGTTCACCATTCGCTCCTGTAGTCGTGGTTGCCGGAGACCATTTCCTTGAGGCTGGTCGGCCCGCCCAGCGGCTCAACGGTGTGGCGGCCCGGCTCCTGCGTGCCCGCCTTGGGCTGCTGTCCGCTGGCCAGCGCGTCGAGGATCGCGACGGTGCGGTCGTAATCCAGATCCTCGTAATTGTCGTCGTTGATCTGGACCATCGGCGCCGACGCGCAATTGCCCATGCACTCGACCTCGGTCAGCGTGAACAGGCCGTCGGGCGTGGTCTTGCCCTTGGCCATGCCGCGGTTCTTGCACGCGGCGAACACGTCGTCCGATCCGCGCAGCCAGCACGGCGTCGTCCCGCACACCTGGACATGGTACTTACCCACCGGGTGCAGGTTGAACATGGTGTAGAAGGTCGCGACTTCGAGCACGCGGATCACCGCGAGGTCGAGTTCCTTCGCCACGAATTCGATCACCGGGATCGGCAGCCAGCCCTGCGTATCCGTCTCCGCGCCGACCTGACGCTGGGCGAGATCGAGATAGGGGATGGTGCAGCTCTGCTGCCGCCCGGCGGGATAGCGCGCGCGGATGGTCGCTGCCTTGGCGGCGTTCTCCGCCGTCCAGGCGAAGCCGCCCCAGCGTGCGCGGAGTTCCGGAGTGTCTTCGATTGCGTTTGCGTCGGCCATTAGCGGATGAACTCCACGCGGCTAACCTTGTCGCCGCTGAAGGTGTAGATGGACATGACCTCGAACTGCTCGCCATCGGGCGCGCGCGAGACCGTTTCGTGGAGCAGCACCGTCTCGCCCAGCTCGTAGCTGGCGAGGATGTCGGCGCGGTTTTGCGGGAACTGGGCGAACATGGCCTTGAGGCCCGAACGGACGCCTTCCTTGCCCTCGCGCAGCACCGCGCCACGATAGCCCGCCTCGCAGGCATCGTCGGTCATCAGCGCGACATAGGCGTCGGCGTCCTGCGCATTGTAGCGCGCGATCATCTCGCGCGCGGTCGCGATGCGGGTGCTCACGGGCGCGTCCTGGAGAGTGAGCGCATCAGCCACCGGCTTTATTCCGGTCGGCCTTCGCAGCCAGACGGCTAAATGACATAACCATCCGCCAGCCAAACAGCATGAAGGTGGCAGCCGCGAGCGCCACTGCAACAACGCGAACGACCGAGCTATCCGTCGCCAACCCGATCAGACCAAGCACGGCGATAATCAAGCCCATCGCGTAATTCGATCGAGCGATCCCGTCGTCATATCCGGCATCGATCCAGTTCAGAACGCTCCGACCAATCACCGATCACACTCCCCGAACACGATGTCCATCGCACCGAGGATCGCCGTGATGTCCGCCAGCATGTGGCCGCGCGACATGAAGTCCATCGCCTGGAGGTGGCTGAACGCGGTCGGGCGGATCTTGCAGCGGTACGGCTTGTTGCTGCCGTCCGAGACCATGTAGATGCCGAACTCGCCCTTGGGGCTTTCGGTCGCGACATAGACTTCGCCCGCGGGGACGTGGAAGCCCTCGGTATAGAGCTTGAAGTGATGGATCAGCGCTTCCATCGACTGCTTCATCTCGGCGCGCTTGGGCGGCACCACCTTGCGGTCGAGCGAGGCGATCGGGCCCGACGGCATCTCGTTGAGGCACTGCCGCATGATGCGCGCGGACTGATAGACTTCCTCGACGCGGACCATGAAGCGGTCGTAGCAGTCGCCCTTGGTCCCCACCGGGATCTCGAAATCCATGCGATCGTACACGTCATAGGGCTGCGACTTGCGCAGATCCCAGGGCAGGCCGGCGCCGCGGATCATCGGGCCGGAAAAGCCCCATTTGATCGCGTCCTCGCGGCTGACGATGGCGATGTCGACGTTGCGCTGCTTGAAGATGCGGTTCTCCGCGACCAGCGAAATCGCGTCGCCGAACAGCTGCGGCAGGCGCGTGTCGAGCCAGTCGGCGATGTCGGTGAGCAGCTTGAGCGGCACGTCCTGATGGACGCCGCCGGGGCGCAGGTAATTGTGGTGCATGCGCGCGCCGGACATGCGCTCGAAGAAGTTGAGGCAGTCCTCGCGGATTTCGAACATCCACAGGTTCGGCGTCATCGCGCCGACGTCCATCACATGGCTGCCGAGGTTCAGCATGTGGTTACAGATGCGGGTCAGCTCGGCGAAGAACACGCGCAGATACTGCGCGCGGACCGGCACTTCGAGGTCGAGCAGCTTCTCGACCGCGAGGACGAAGCTGTGCTCCATCGCCAGCGGCGAGCAATAGTCGAGGCGGTCCATATAGGGGAGCGCCTGGGTATAGGTCTTGTACTCGATCAGCTTCTCGGTGCCGCGGTGAAGCAGGCCGACATGCGGATCGATCCGCTCGATGATCTCGCCGTCCAGCTCGGTGACGAGACGGAGCACGCCGTGCGCCGCGGGGTGCTGCGGACCGAAGTTGATCGTGTAGTTGGCGATCTGGGTGTCGCCGACGGTCGGGTCGCCGGCGTCGGTGACCCCTGCGATTTCGTCGAGATACTGGGCCATTACGCTTCACCCTCCCCCTTCTTGGCACGCGGCTTTGCCGGGGCCTTGCGGGGCTTTTTCACAACATCCGGATCGGCGGGCTTGGGACCCGCGTCGGGCGACGCCTTGCCGATACCGGTGTCCTCGGGACCGTCGCTGGTCTTGGGCTTGCGCACGCGCGCCTTGACCGGCTTGGCGGCGGCATCGGCCTTGACCACCTGATCGGCGGTCAGCGGCGTCGGCGCGCCCTTCGCCTCGGGCGACTTGGCGGGCGCGGGCGGCGGCGGAGCGGGCGCAGCGGCCGGAGGCGCAGGCGGTGCCTTCTCGTCGCCCGGGAGGACGTATTGCGCACCTTCCCACGGGCTCATGAAGTCGAAGTTACGGAAGTCCTGCGCGAGCTGGACCGGCTCGTACACCACGCGCTTGGCTTCTTCCGAATAGCGCAGTTCGACGAAGCCCGAGAGCGGGAAGTCCTTACGCTGCGGGTGACCGCGGAAGCCGTAATCGGTGAGGATGCGGCGCAGATCCTCATTCCCCTCGAACAGCACGCCGTACATGTCGTAGACTTCGCGCTCGAGCCAGCCGGCGACCGGCCAGATGCCGGTGACGGTCGGCACCGCCTGCACCTCATCCGTCGTCACGCGGACGCGAAGGCGGTGATTGCGGGTGTAGCTGAGCAGCATGTAGCAGACGTCGAACCGCTCGGCGCGCGCGGGATAATCCACGCCCGCGACTTCCATCAGCGCCTGATATTCAAGGCCGGCGGTGTCGCGCAGCGCGATCATCGCGTCGACCAGCGAGTCGCGCTTCACGGTCAGGTTGATCTCGCCGACCAGATCGGTCGCCTCGACCAGCATGTCGCCGAGCACAGCCTGCGCAGCCGCGATGACGCCGTCATTGGCGGCGTATTTCGGAGCCGGCGCCCTCACCGCGTCACCGTGCCCGCGCGGCGGATCTTCCGCTGAAGCTGCATGACGCCGTAGAGCAGCGCCTCGGCGGTCGGCGGGCAGCCCGGGACATAGATGTCGACCGGCACGATGCGGTCACAGCCGCGAACGACGCTGTAGCTGTAATGGTAATAGCCACCGCCATTGGCGCAGCTGCCCATCGAGATGACGTATTTCGGCTCCGACATCTGGTCGTAGACGCGGCGCAGCGCCGGGGCCATCTTGTTGCAGAGCGTGCCCGCGACGATCATCACGTCCGACTGGCGCGGCGAGGCGCGCGGCGCGGCGCCGAAGCGCTCCATGTCGTAGCGCGGCATGTTCACATGGATCATCTCGACCGCGCAGCAGGCGAGACCGAAGGTCATCCACCAGAGCGAGCCGGTGCGCGCCCATTGGAACAAATCCTCGGTCGAGGTGACGAGGAAACCCTTGTCGTTGAGCTCGCCGTTGAGGTCGTTGAAGAACCCCTGATCGGGCTGCACGACCGAACCGCCGGCCGGCGGCATGAGGATGGAGGAAGTCTGGTTCACTTGCGTCATTCCCAATCCAGCGCCCCGACCTTCCACGCATAAGCGAGGCCAAGTGCCAGTTCGCCGATGAAGATCATCATGGAGATCCACGCCGCCCAGCCGAGGTCGAACACACTGACCGCCCAGGGGTAGAGGAACGCCGCTTCGAGATCGAAGATGATGAAGAGGATCGCCACGAGGTAGAAGCGCACGTCGAACTGACTGCGCGAATCCTCGAACGCGGGGAAGCCGCACTCATATTCGGTGAGCTTCTCCGGTGTCGGCTGATGCGCCCCCGTGAAGCGCGCCGCGATCATCGGCAGGAACACGAAGGCACTCGAAAGCACCAGTGCGACCCCCAGAAACAGGAGGATCGGCAGATATTGCGTCAGATCGACCAAGACGGCTCTCGCGGTTGCGGAATCTTCGGGCCGCTTTAGGCCGATGGTCTGGGGGCTTCAAGGGCGGAAACCCTTGAGAATCATTCGCAACTGGGGACTTGTCAGGCGACCCCGAACTGTCGCTATGATCGTCCCGGACGAATCAATCGGGGGACAATAATGAACTGGTTTCGGATTGCGGCGCTGGCTGCCGTGACAACCGCCTGCGCCCTGCCCGCGGCGGCGCAGACGATCAACGTCCGCGACCCCGAGCTGGTCGCTGAGCTGCTGCGCAAGGAAGGCTATCAGGCGAAGGTCGACGACGTGAAGGAGGGCGAGGATCCGGTGATCACCAGTTCGGCGTCCGGCAGCACCTTCGGCCTCTATTTCTACAATTGCGAGAAGGGGAAGAACTGCCAGAGCGTGCAGTTCTATGCCGGATTCGAGGACGGCAAGATGGATTTGGCGCGCGCCAACGTCTGGAACCGGGACAAGCGCTTCGGCCGCGCCTATCTCGACAAGGAAGGCGATGCGGTGCTCGAAATGGACGTGAACGTCGAACCCGGCGGCCTGCCGCGCGAACTGTTCGTGGATTCGCTCGACATCTGGTCGCGGCTGCTCGGCGAATTCCGCACCCGCGTCTACGCCGCGGAATAGGCGTCTCAGGGTAGCGGGAGCCCGACCACGGTTCCCGCGCCGCGGTGCGGAGCGCCGGGCTTGCCGGCAGCGGGCCAGCCCGCATCGGCCACGACCAGCAACCGCTTGCCGTCGCTGGCGATCTGAGTCGGATCGGCCAGCGGCGCGCCGCGATGCACGACAGCGACATCGATCGCCGCACCGTTGAGACGGAAGCGGATCAGCGATCCCGGGCTGCTGCCGTTGTGGACGGTGTAATAGTCCTCACCCACCCGGACGAGGCCATCGATCCCGCGCAGCGGCCTGCCATCCGTCATCGGCAGTACCGTCCGTGACTTTGTCGCGAGATCGATCACCGCGACCCCGCGGCCATAATCCGCGACGACGAGCCGCTTTCCATCGGAGGTCAGCGCGGTGCCTTGCGCCGAACGGCCGGCGCCCGGTGCGATCAGCGGATCGAGCGTGCGGCCACGCAGGCGATAGACCATGCCGTTCAGGCTGTCGGAGACGAACACCTCACCCCCGGCCGCCGAAACGTCGCCGGGGTGAAAGCCGGCGCCGGCCGAAAACTTCGCCTTGAGCCGGCCCTTGCGGTCGAGCGCGACCAGCGCGCCGGCTTCGCACTTCGCGACACCGGGCAGATCGGGGCAATCGGTGGCGACCCACAGCCAGCTCCGCTTCGCGTCCCAGGCGATGCCCATGGGGTGCAGCGTACCGGCGGGCATCACGAAGCTGCCGATCATCCCGGCGGTTCGGGCAAGGATCACCCGGTCGAGCACGCTCGACAGCCAGATGAAATCACCATCGGTGGCGATTCCCTCGACCAGCCGATGCTGCTCGGGTGCCGAAAAGACCGTCTCGGGCGCGTCCGTCGCGGCAGTCAGCGCCAGCAGCAGCGCGACCGCCCGGATCACCGCAGCGAGTTCGCCAGCAGCTTGTGCAGCTTTGAATGAAGCTGATCGTTCGCGGCCAGCACCTGCCCCTTGGCGAGCGCGTTATCCTGCCCGCGATAGTCAGTGACGAAGCCGCCCGCTTCCTTGACGAGCAGCAAGCCCGCGGCGATGTCCCAGGGATTGAGCTGACTTTCCCAGAAACCGTCGAAGCGGCCCGCAGCAACCCACGCCAGATCGAGCGCGGCCGAGCCGAAGCGGCGGATCCCCGCGACTTCAGGCGCGACCGCGCCGAAGATGCGGCTCCATTCGGTGAAATTGCCATGGCCAAGAAACGGGATGCCCGTGCCGATCAGCGAATCCGCCAGATCCTTGCGCGCCGACACGCGCAGCCGCTGACCCTGAAGCCACGCGCCGCGGCCCTTTTCGGCCCAGAAGCTCTCGTCCGTGACCGGCTGATAGACATAGCCATGGGTGATCTCGGGCTTGCCCTGCGCGCCGCGCGGATCCTCGACCGCGATCGACATGCAGAAATGCGGGATGCCGTGGAGAAAGTTGCTGGTCCCGTCGAGCGGATCGATGATCCAGCGCGGCTTGTCGGGGTCGCCCTCGATCACGCCGCGTTCCTCGACCAGAAAACCCCAGTCGGGCCGCGCCTTCTGCAGCTCCTCGATCAGCGTGTCCTCGGCGCGCTTGTCGGCCATCGACACGAAGTCGGCCGGCCCCTTGCGGCTGACCTGGAGGTGCTGGACTTCGTTGAAGTCACGCCGCAGCCGCGGCCCCGCCTTGCGCGCGGCACGCTCGATGACGGTGATGAGGCCGGAATGCGAAACCATGACTAGTCCTAATCTTCAGTCCAAAGGCGGCCGTCGGTCGAGCTGCGCTCGCCGGCCGGGCCGGCGGATCGGGGACATAGCTTCGCTATCCGCCCCGTCCGCCCGGCCTCAATCCGCGCGGCGGACGTAGGTCTGCTCGTACACATCGACGACGATGCGGGTGCCCGCGCCGATATGCGGCGGAACCATCACGCGCACGCCGTTCTCGAGGATCGCGGGCTTGTAGCTCGACGAGGCGGTCTGCCCCTTCACCACGGCGTCCGCCTCGACGATCAGCGCCTCGATCGTGTCGGGCAGCTGAACGCTGATCGCTTCGTCGTCGTACAGTTCCATGACCACGTCCATGCCGTCCTGCAGGAACGCAGCGGCATCGCCCAGAAGATCGCGCGGCAGCGTGGTCTGGTCGTAGGAGACCTTGTCCATGAAGACGAGACCGTCGCCCTCGGCGAACAGGAACTGGAAGTCCTTGGTGTCGAGGCGCACGCGCTCGACCGTCTCGGCCGAGCGGAAGCGGACGTTGTTCTTGCGGCCGTCGCGCAGGTTCTTCATCTCGACCTGCATGTACGCGCCACCCTTACCGGGCTGCGTGTGCTGGATCTTGACCGCGCGCCAGATGCCGCCTTCATATTCGATGATGTTGCCGGGACGGATGTCCACGCCGCTGATCTTCATGGGATCGAACCTACAGTGCTGAGAAAGAACAGGCGCGCGCCTTAGCCGTCCGGACGCCCGCCCGCAAGCAGCGGATAGGGATCGACGGGCATTCCCTGCCACCACCCCTCCCCCGGCGCCATCCGCGCGACCGCGAAATGGAGGTGGTAATTGCCCGTCCCGGCATTGCCC
>DATIGZ010000130.1:0-2572 GCA_035481255.1 Sphingomonas sp.
GTCCTGGGGTGGCGGCGGCGGCTTCTCGGGCGGCGGCGGGTCGTTCGGCGGCGGCGGCGCATCGGGGGGCTGGTGATGACACGACGATTCACGAACGAGGAACATGACGTGGTGACCGCCGCGGTCGCCGAGGCCGAGCGCAACACCGACAGCGAAATCGTCACCATCGTCACCACCCACTCCGACCATTATCACGATGTCTCGCTCTATTATGCTGCGGCTATGATGCTCGCTGCGCTGGGGGTGTTTGCGGCTTTTCCAGGGGTGCTCGATGCCAAGTTGGCGTTGTTCACCGGCGGCTGGGGGGAAGCGGAACGGCACTTGCAGTTCGTCTTGCTGGTAGTGGTGCAGGCGGCGTTGTTCCTGATCGTCCGCTTCGGGTTCGAGGCATTGCCGTTTCGCGGCGTATTGATCCCCTCTGCGGTACGCGGGCGGCGGGTGCGGCGGCGCGCGGTGCAGTTCTTCAAGGCGAGCGCGGAGAAGCGCACCGCGGCGCGCGTCGGTGTGCTGCTCTACCTCAGCCTTGCCGAGCATCGCGCCGAAATCGTCGCGGACGAGGCGATCGTCGGCAAGGTCGATGACGGGGTATGGGGTGAAGCGATGGTCGCGCTGATCGACCGCATCCGCGCTGGCGATCCCGCGGGCGGAATGGCCGACGCCGTGGCCCGGATCGGCACGGTGCTCGCCCAGCACTTTCCTAAGACTGAGAGCGACGCGAACGAGCTTCCCGACCGGCTGATCGAACTGTGACGGCGGATTCCGACGCGCCCGTCGAGACCGTCTGGCAAGGCAAATTCATCAGTGCGAAAAAGCAGGGGCGCTGGGAATATGTGTCGCGTGCCCGCGGCATCCGCGCCGCGGTGATCGTCGCGATCGACGACGAGGGGGATTTGCTTCTGGTCGAGCAGTATCGCGTGCCGCTCGGCCGTATTTGCCTTGAGTTGCCCGCGGGTCTGGTCGGCGACGAGACCGATGACGAGGCGGTGGAGGTAGCCGCGGCGCGCGAACTGGAAGAGGAAACCGGCTATCTCCCCGGCCGGGTCGAGTCACTCGGCGAGTATTTCTCCTCGCCCGGCATGGTCAGCGAGAGCTTCACGTTGGTCCGCGCGCGCGATCTGGTGCGCGTCGGCGAGGGCGGCGGCGTGGAAGGCGAGGGTATCACCGTCCACCGGGTGAAACTCGCCGAGGTCCCGGCGTTCGTCGCCGATTGCCGCGCGCGCGGTCTGGCGATCGACGTCAAGCTGCTGCTGGTGCTTGCTCAATCATTGTTGCTGTAGAGCCGCTCGAAGCTCAGGCGATCCCAATAGCCGCGCTGGTGCTTGATGCGGCCGTCGACGACGTGGAAGAAGCCGCAACCGCGAAAGCCCCTGGGATCGCGCCACTCCATCGCCGCCCATTCGCCGTCGGCCATGCGGTTCACGGGGATGCAGACCATTTCAGCAGCGGCGAACTCGGCCGCGAACATCGCATGGATCGCCGCGCGGCCTTCGACCGGCGCGTTGGCAACCTGATGGTTCACCGCATCATCATGATAGAGCGCGGCGAGCACATCGGCGTCGGCCGCGTTGAACGCCTCGATCCAGCGGTCGAGGAGTTCAGCGGGGTTCACCGGAAATTGTCGGCGTAGGCCTGAAGCTTGAGCTTGCGCTGCGGCGCCTGAACGACGTGGAAGGCGATGCCTTCGCGTGCGGCATAGTCCTGCGCGGCTTCAAGCGTCGGAAAGTTGAGGCGCAACTGGTTGCGCGTGTCACCTGAGCCGGCCCAGCCGGTGAGGGGGTCAGGGCGCTGCTGCTCGCCGGGGTTGAATTCAAGTACCCAGCGGTCGGTACGGAAACGGCCCGACTGCATGGCGTTCTTCGGGCGCTGATAGATGCGTGCGGTGGACATGGGATTGCCCTTTATCGCGAACCGCCGCGCCGTGCATCCGCATTTTTCGTGCGTAGCGTCGCATTGGCCGCGGCGGGATCATCCGGCCAGGGGTGGCGTGGATAACGGCCGCGCATTTCCTTCGCGACGTCGGCCCAACTGCCCTTCCAGAAGCCGGGCAGGTCGCGCGTCGTCTGGATCGGGCGACCGGCGGGAGAAGTGAGCGAGAGGATGAGCGGGGTACCGTCGCCGAGGGTCGGATGCACCGACAGGCCAAACAAGGCCTGCACGCGCATTTCGGCGGTCGGGCCACCTTCGGCGGCATAATCGATCTCATGGCTGGACCCGGCCGGGGGTTCGAGCCGCGCGGGAGCGAGCCGGTCCAGCTGTTTCTGCCCGTCCCAGCCGAGGCGGTTCTGCAGCGCTTGTGTCAGCGCCTCGGTTGCGATGGCGTCGAGGCGGCGCTTGCCGGCGAGCACGGGCGGCAACCAGTCGTCGAGATCGGCAAGCAATGCAGGATCGGACAAGGTTTCGACACCCGCGTAGCTCGCGCGGGTGCGCAGCGCGCGGGCGGCGGCGGACCAGGGCAGCAGGCCGAGGCCGTGAGCGCGCACGCCCTCGAGCAGCGCGGTGCCGATCTCGTCCGCGTCCGCGCCGGTGTCGGGTCCGCTGGAAAGGCGGATCGCGCCGAGGCGGCGTTCGCGCG
>DATIGZ010000131.1:0-8385 GCA_035481255.1 Sphingomonas sp.
CCCTTCTCGGCCGAGACCATCACCGCCACCGCGCGCTGCCTGCCGCCCAGCAGCTTGGCCTTGAGGGTCTCCGCCTTCACGCGCGAATCACTCGGTGTCAGCGTGTTGCCGACGCGGTACCAGGTGACGACCTCGCGCTCGACGGCGCCCGGCGCGGTCATGCGCATCGCCTTGCCGCCGTCCAGCTCGGGCAGATCCTCGATCCGCACCCACTGGTCGTTCTCGCGGATCGCGCCCTGACCGAAACCGACCAGTTCCTTGCCCTCGCGCTGACTGCCATAGACGGCGAGCACCAAATCGACCTCGGCCCCCATGCCGTCGGAATAGCGGCCCATCAGGAAATGATCGGCGCCGGGGAAATTGGGCTTCCACGCGGCACGTTTGCTCAGCGGCACCTGATGCCAGCCCGCCACCCGCGGCATCGCGACCCTGGCCGGAAGCGTGTCGGCACGCGACGCGATCGCGCCGGCCCACGCCATGAACAGGCTCACCACGAACAGCCCGGTCAGCGCAACCACCGCCGGCATCTGCGCGGACCCCGGCCAGCGCCGCCTGAGCTTCGCCGCATCGAACCACGGTTCGTCGGGGTCGCGGTCGAACCATTTCCAGCCGATCGCGAGCACGCCCGCCATCACCGCGCCGAAAAAGACCCAGCCATAGACGATATGGTCATAGCCCGTCGCCGCCTCAACCGAGGTCAGGTATGCGGCATAGACAGTCCCGAACGCCCGCACGCCGTTGGCGAGGATCGGCACGATCAGCGCCACCGCCATGAACGCCGCACGCCGCGCCCAGCTGACGTAGCAGACGTTCGCGACCAGCGCGCCATAGGCGATCATCGCGATCACGAACTTGGAACCGGAGCACGCTTCGGCAACCTCGAAATAGCCATTCGGCGTGGTGATCAGCACTCCGTCGACATGCGCCGGCACCCCGAACAGGTCGAGCAGCGGCACCATGATCGCCACCGTCAGATCCTGAAGCGGCTTCTCCAGCCCGTCGCCAAAGGGAACGAGGAAGATCATGTAGCAAAGCGGAAACAGCAGCGCGCGGACGACATTCGGTCCGAGCAGCGCGACCACGGCGCCTTGCAGCATCACGACGAGACCGAAATGGCGGAACAGCGCCACGCCCGCCGCGTCACCAAGCAGCCAGGCGAACCCGCCCGCGCCGACCACCGCCAGCCCCGGCCACCACGCCTCGGCGCGCACCGCGGGCAAGTCCGCGCGGCGCTGCCACACCAGCCACGCCACGACTGGGGCGATGAACAGGCAATGCCCGAACGTGGTGTTGGTCCAGTAGATGGTAGCGAGATCGGCGACGTCCTGATGAAACAGCAGCAGCAAGGCGGCCCACACACCCGCGAGGAGCAGCGCATGCCGCCTCCATTCCGCGTCGAAGCCGCTCGCGGGCGCTGCAAAGCCGTTCGCCACCGCCGTCGTCATGCCGCTACCTTCCGGCGCGGCTTCGGATCGCTGCGCCCCTTTTCAAAACCCATGATCGCATCGAGCGCCGACAACTTGGCGTCCCAACCATAGAGCGCGATCACCCGCTGCCGCGCTGCCATACCCAGCTCGGCGCCACGCGCGGGGTCGCCGATCAGGGCGCTCACCGCGTCGGCCATGCCGCCGACACCTTCGCCCAGATCGATCGTGCCGCCATGATCGATTCCAGTCGCCGCCGCGGTCGATGCCACCACCGGACGCGCCATCGCCATCGCCTCGAGCACCTTGTTCTGCACCCCGCGCGCGAGCTTCAGCGGCGCCACCACGACCGAAGCCGCCGCCAGCCAGGGCCGCACGTCGGGCACCTCGCCGGTCACGGTCACCCCCTCGATCTTCGCGAGCGCCTGCACCGCGGCATCGGGCTTGCGTCCGACGATCGCGAACTGAGCCTCGGGGTGACGAAGCCGGATATGCGGGAACACCGCCTCGGCGAACCACGTCACCCCCTCGATATTGGGGCGGTAGTCCATCTGGCCGGTGAAGACGATCAGCGGTGCCACGGCCTCGATCCGCGCGAATTGCGCAGCGGGATCGAACTTCACCGTGTCGATCCCGTTCTCGATCGCATGGACGCGCTCGGCGCGCGTGCGCTCGCGGAACAGCGCGGCCTCCGCCTCGCTCACGAACAGGCTGGCATCTGCCTTCGCCGCGACCAGTTTCTCGTATTGCGCCAGCATCCGCGCCTCGCGCCGCATCATCCAGCCGGTGAAGCCGCGGGTCGTCTTGCCGTAGGTCGCGAACTTGGCCGAATCCATGTCGACGAAATCCATCACCACGCGCTGGCGCGGCTTCGACGGCAGATACTGCGCCATCTGGCCGGAGAAGACGTAGATCGTGTCGATCGACCGCTGCGCCAGCGCCGCCGTGACCGCGTTGCGCAGTTGGGAATTATCAAACGCGGTGAGCGAAAAGGGCCGCCGGGCCGCCAGCGCCTGAACCCCGGCCGCCGCCTGCCCCTTGCCGCGCCACACGATCTCCCGGCTTGCCGTCACCTTGGCCAGCCCGCCGCGATCCTTGAGGTCGGCGGGATCGTCGGCAAAGGCGATCAGGTGCACGCGCTTGCGCTGCGAGAGATAGCGCAGGATGTTGAACGCTCGGATCTTGTCGCCCCGGTCAGGCGGGAACGGCACGCGATGCGCGAGAAACAGGATATCGCCCATCAGCCAAGGCCTCGGGAGATCCACGGCCCGACCCGGTTGGCGATGGCGAGCGGGAGCTTGCTCCACACCGCCACCTGAAGCCGGTATTTGGGGTTGAGCGGGTTGGCGTCGCGGATCGCCGCGCCGTCAGCGACGCGGTCGTAATAGACCAATGGCTCCGGCTCGAAGCCCCAGTTCTTCTTGAACGCCGCCGCGCCGGTGCCGACCTTCGACCTGCCGAAATCGAAGCGCGTGCAGCCACGTTCGCGGGCATGGCGCATCAGCTCGAAATACATGCGGTCATTGGCGCGCAGCCGCCGCGCGTTCGTCGTTCCGCCACCCCAATAGGGATAGACCGTCCCCCGCCAGTACAGGCTCAGCACACCAGCCACCGCATTCCCCCCGTCCCGCACGATCAGGACGTCGGCCGCTGTGCCGAACTCGTGCAACATTTCCGTGAACAGGCGGCGGGGAAATACCGGCGTGCCCAGATTTCGGACGGATTCGGCATAGATCGCGTAATGCGCGGCAACGTCGGCGGGCTCCCGTCCCACCGAAATGCGGAGGTCATAGCCCAGCGACTTGCGCACCTCGGCGCGCTGCTTGCGCGGGATCTGAAGCAGTTCGGCCTCGTCATCCGCGGCAAGATCGCGCGCGAAGCCCAGATAGTGGCTGTCGTCCACGCTCCATTCGGGGCCCGGCCGCGGGCCCCCGCGAACCTCGGCACTCGGGCAGCTCAGCTGCACCGCCAGCTTCCAGCAGGCATCGGCGAGTTGCCGAGCGACCTCGGGCTTGTCGGTCAATATGCCCCCGCCCACGCCGAACCCGGCCGATGCGAGCACCCGCCCGAACAGCGGAGAGTGAAGCTCGGTCAGCGGCATCACCCCGGCCACGCCCTGCCCGTCACGTTCGGCGACCAGATAGTGCGCCGTCTGCCCGCAGCCCTTCTCCACCGCCGCGCTCCACGCGGGCAGATGGAACGGCGTGCCGCCGGGATGATCGTGGACGAACGCGTCGATCCGCGCGCGATCGGCGGGATCGCGAAGATCGGCGACGCGCAGCGTCGTGGCGGGCAAGCGCACGGGCGCGTTCACTTGAGCTTCGCCGCTTCGGCGGCGGCGACACGGTCGGTGCGGTCCCAGCGGTGCTTGCCTATCAGCGTGCCCAGCTTGCCCGCCATCGCGCCGAGCCGCGCATAATGACGCAGCTTCGACTTGAGCGGCGCGTTGGCCACGCGCGGCTGGCCGGGATCGACCTCCCACGGGTGGAAATAGAAGATCGCCGGCTTGCCCGCGCCGTTGAGCGCATCGATCGCGCGATAGATGACATTGCCCGGCAACAGGCGAAAGAAGCCGCCCCCGGTGGTGATCTCGCGGCCAAGGAATCTGGCGGTCGTCACCGGCAGTTCGATCAGTTCGCTGTCCGCGACCGGCCGGAACGCGCCTCGCGGCGCATCCTCCCAACCATAATGATCGTGTCCGATCGGCGCGACGCTCGACGAATAGACATAGCCCTGCTCGGCGAGGATTTCGTGCGCCCAAGGGGTGCGCTTATCGATCGAGAAGCTCGGCGCGCGGTATCCGGAGACTTTCTGTCCGCTCGCATCCTCCAGCGCTGCGCGGGCACGGGTGATGTCGTCGCGAAACTGGTCGGGGGTCAGGTTGAACACGCGCTGGTGGTCCCAGCCATGGCTCGCCACCTCATGCCCCGCATCGGCGATGCGGCGCATCAGCGCGGGATATTTGTCGGCGACCCAGCCGAGCGTGAAGAAGGTCGCCTTGACCCCGCCATCGTCGAACAATTCCAATACCTTGCCGGTATTTTCTTCAACACGGTGTTCAAGTCCGGACCAGTCGCCGCGCGCGATCACCTTCTCGAACGCGCCGACCTGGAACCAGTCCTCGACATCGACGGAGAGCGCGTTGATGGTCATTGCCAGGCGGCGGTTTCGCGCCGGGGAGCCCGATCCTCTTCGCCTTCGATGAAATCGACCATCAGCGTCAGCACACGGCGCAGCGCGGCATCCTGCTCCTCCAGCCGAGCCTCGAGCCGCGCGATACGCACGTTGAGGTCGTCCAGCGCGGCGGTATCGGGCGCGGCCGCCACTGTCTCACGGATCACCACCGGCGCGGCCTCGACGGCCGACGTCGCGCTCGCGGTGGCGGCGTTCGCGGCGGCGGCGAGCGGACGCCCGGCGACCACCGTGTCATTGTTGAGATCGGCGATCACCGTCTCGACATCTTCGGCGCTGAAATTCTCGATCTGCTCGATCGCGCCGAACAGCATGACCCGGCCGGTCAGCTGGTTGACCTTGCGCGGGATGCCGTCCGACCAGCGGTGGATTGCCTCGATCGCGCCGGCTTCGAACCGCGGGTTCCCGCTCCACCCGACCACCGACAGGCGATGGACCAGATAGGGCTCAAGTTCCTCCAGTCCCATCGGGTCGAGCTGGTGCATCGCAATCACGCGCTGGCGCAACTGCTCCAGCCGCGGATCGGCGAACAGCGAACGGAATTCGGGCTGGCCGAGCAGGAAGATCTGGAGCAGCGGATAGCCGCCGGCCTGGAAGTTGGAGAGCATGCGCAGCTCTTCCAGGCTTTCCATCGGCAGCGCCTGCGCCTCGTCGACGATCAGCAGCGTGCGCTGGCCGCCGCGCGCGACCGCGTGAAGCCCCTTCTCGATCGCCGCCAGCGTCTGCGCCTTGGCCAGACCGGTCGTGTCAGCGCCCAGCCCCTGCGCGACGAGGTGAAGCAGATCCTCCGCCTGCACCTGAGTCGTCACGATGCGGATGACGTTCAGCCGCTCGCGGTCGATCGTGTCCATCAAATGGCCGACCAGCGTGGTCTTGCCCGCACCGGGCGAACCGGTGATGACGATGAACCCCTCGCCCTGGCTCAGGCCATAGCCGAGATACGCCATCGCCTTGCGATGCGTCGCCGTGTCGAACCAGAACGCCGGATCGGGGGTCAGCTGGAACGGCCGACCGCTCAGGCCATAATGCTCGTCGTACATCATTCCACCCGTCAGAAGCCGTAACGAACACCGAGCAGCGCCTGAGCAGACGTGCTGCCTTCGCCCTCGATATCGAACGTCGAAATCCCAAGCGTCGCCATCGCACTGAGCGACCCGAAGCTACGATAATAGGAGCCGTTGGCACCAGCCCCGAACACACCGGGCGTGCCCGGCAAATTGCTCTGGTAATAGTTGGCGTAGACGTTGCCGCTCAGGCTGGACACCGCGTCCAGCGCCTGCGTGGCGAAGAACTGGCCGTACCAGTTGTCGTCGCTCGTCCCCGCCAGGATCACGCCCGGCGGCACCAGGTAGCGGCGATTGGCATAGCCGAGACCCAGCCCCAGCGTGGTCGGCCCCGCATTCATCGAAAGCACCGCGTTCACACCCCGCGCGCGATAGCTCGCGGTCGAGAGCGAGCCGAGCGAGTTGGTCAGGCACCCGCCCGCCGCGGTCGCGGTATCGCCGAACACGCAGCCGTTGAACGCGTCGCCGAACGGATCGCCCGGAATGTTGAAGCTGGTCGGCAGCGACGCAAGGTCGCGGACGAGCTGGCGGCCAAAGCTGTCGACCGAGTCATACACGCCGACCTGCAAGCCCGAGCGGCGCGAGATCTGCCACTGGAGCGATCCGGTGTAGCTCATCGAGTCATAGCGGCGGCCCACCCGCGCTTCGAGCAGGAAGCGCGCGCTCGGCTTGTACATCACGCCCGCGTCCCAGAAGAGGCCATCGGTCTCGTAGGCGATGCGCGGCGGCGAAGCGGGATCGGTCACGAACCGCCCGTTGCGGTCGCGGACGATGTTGCCCGCGCCATCGCGCAGCGGATCGCGCTGGGTGATCTCGATCTTCTCGTACCCGACGCCGCCGACCAGCGCGAGGCCGCTGCCGACGGGCAGCACCGCGTCGGCGCGAGCGAACTTGCCGTCATAGGTCTGGTCGAGCTGGCTCGCCTCTTCGCGCTGCCACGCGCCCGCGACGCTGAGGCCCACGGGCAGATAGGTTCCCGCCTTCACTCCGGCGCGCACCTGCGCGAGATGGCTGGTCGAGCTGTCATAGACGTCGAGCGGCGGCAGCAGCGGATCGACCCCGACGATATCGGGCGCCTCCGCCTTTACATAGCCGAAGCGATAGGCGGCGCTGACGTCCACCGGGCCGCTGCCGGAATGGAAGGTCGGGCCGGCATAGAGCGAATAGATCTGGCTGACGTTGCGGACGTTGCCGGCAAGGTTGCCCGGCGCGTCGCCGCGGAAATCGCTGCGCGTGCGGGTCGCCAGCGCGCCACCCTCAAGCGTCAGGCCACGCCCGAGGCGAACCGCCGCGCGGGCAAGGCCGCTATGCGTATCGCTGTCGGCGACGTCGCGTTCGTAGGAGAAGCGATGTTCGTACTTGTACGAAAGCTGCACCTCGACCCGGCGGGTCTGGATGGCGGCGTCAACACCCGCGCCGACGCTGGTATAGGTCAACACCTCGTCGGACTCGAAGTCGGCGACCAGCACCTGCGCGGCGTCGACATGCGCCTCGATCGACTTGCTGCGCTCCTGCGCGGCAGCCGGAAGTCCGGTGAGGGCGGTGGCGGCGATCGCCGCGGCGAACAGCCTCATGTCTCGGCTTCCCCGTAATAGGCGCCATAGCTGCCGAAACGGCGGCCGCCCGGCTGGAACGACACGCTGTTGAGGACGAGCTGGATCTGCTCGCACCCGTCGAGCAGCCCGACCGCCTCGCGCAGATCGCTCTCGCTGGTGCGGTCGGCGCGGACCACCAGCATCACCTGGCCGACAAGGCCTGCCAGCACCGAAGCGGGCGATGCGGCGAGCACCGGCGGCGAATCGAAGATGACGATGCGGCGCGGATCGGCCGCTGCGAGCGATTCGAGGATCGTTCCGGCCCGCTCACTCGCGAGCAATTCGGTGTCGGCGTTCGACCGCGTGCCCGCGGGCAGCACCGACAGCTGCGGCACATCGGTCGCGATCACACAGGATTCGACGTCGTCGATATCCCCCGCCAGCACATCGAGCAGCCCAGGCCCCTCCGATGTGCCAAGGCGGCTCAGCACGTCGGGCTTGGCGAAATCGGCATCGACCAGCAGGATTTCGACGTCCTTTTCGGCCGCCATCGAAAGCGCAAGGTTGATCGCGCAGAAGGTCTTGCCGTCATTGGGCTTGGCCGAGCAGACGAGGATCATCCGCGCACGGTTTTCGTTCGCCTCGTTGTCGGCCGCCCAGATCGTACGCGCGGTGTTGATCAACTGGCGCTTGATCAGCCGGAATTCCTCGGCGAGCGCGGTCACCGGCGCGCCGGGAACGAGCATCCCCTCCTCGGCCAGCTTATCGCGGTCGATCGCGATATGGCCGCCCGGCGCACGGACGGGTACCGCCGCCGCGACCGGCCGGGGCCGCACGATCTCAACCAGTTCGGGTTCTTCCGCCGGTTCTTCCACCCCGGCTTCGACCTCGACCGTTTCGACGGTCGCCTCGATCGCCGGAACGTCGACGATATCGACAACCGGTACGGCCGCTTCCACCTCGGGTTCGGGCGCAACGGGCGCTTCCGCCTCGGGCTGCACAGGCTCCACCGCCGGCAGCGGCGGGAGCACCCGTGGCTCGTGCATCAGGTCATAGCGCTCGGCCGCCCGCTCAAGCAGCGATCCGCGATAGCGGCGGGGAGTTTCGTCGTTCATCGCTCGCCCCTCACGCCGCCACGCCGCGCTGGAACATCTCCAGCCCAAGCAACGC
>DATIGZ010000132.1:0-7895 GCA_035481255.1 Sphingomonas sp.
CATATAGCCTGACACCAGCCCCTGGATGTTGACCGTCGGCACCTGAGCCAGCCGCACCATCGACTCTTCCCAGTTCATGTCGTCGATCCAGCGCGCCACGCCCAGCGCCTTCTTGGCATCCTCCTCGCGCGTGTTCGCGGCAGTCATCGCGATCAGCTGCTTCTGCCGCGCGGTCAGCGGCGCCACCTTCTCCTGAATCCCGTCGATCGTGACGGTGTTGCCGTCCTTCGACACCAGCGTGGAGAGCGCGGCGACCAGCCGCCAGGGCGGGCTGTCGACGCGCGCCTTCTCGCTCGAATGGATGTCGCCTTTGGGGCCGCGGCCCCATTTCTCGCCCGACACGGTCAGCTCGAACTCGACCGCGCCCTTGGCGCCCAGCGCCAGCGTGACGCCGCCCGTCGCGGGGCTTTGCCAGCCGGTCGGGATGATCACGCCGATGGTCTTCTTGAGCGCGGCGGCGACCTGTGGCGCGGTCACGATCTCATGGAAATTGGGCGAGGCGATCTCCTCCTCGCCCTCGGCGATCAGCACCAGATTGACCGGCAGCTTGCGTCCCGCCGCCTTCATCGCGTGCAGCGCGGCGAGGAAGGTCGCTTGCGGTCCCTTCTGGTTCACCGCGCCGCGGCCCATCACCACCTTGCCGAAGCCGGGCTTGTCGATCAGCTTCGCCTCGAGCGGCGGATGCTCCCATTCCGCCGGGTCGAACTGCTTGACGTCGTACATGAAATAGATGCCGAGCGTCTTCCTGGCGCCGGCGTCGAGCGTCGCGAACACGCCCGGTTTGCCCTTGGACGGCACGATCTCGGCATGCTGAAAGCCGGCGTCGAGCGCCAGTTGCTTCATATAGTCGGGGCCTTCGGGATAGCCGCGATTCTCGGCGGCGATCGAGGGGAGCCTGATCCAGTCCTGCAGCCGCTTGAGCGCCGCATCGTGGTTGGCGGCGATCGCCTTCTTCACGTCCGTCATCGCATCCGCCGCCAGCGCCGCGCCGGGTGCCGTCAGCGCCGCGCCCGCCGCCGCGGCCTTGAGCATCGCGCGTCGTCCGATGGTGCCGTTGGTGTCGTGCATCTCTCGCCCCTTTTGCCGGTTTCGCGGCAGCCTAGCGGGGCGAGTGCGGACTTCAATCGCTAGCGGCTCCGCTTCGCGCCGGTGACGCTGCGCAACGCCGCGATCCGCGATTCCAGTTCGGCGCGCTCGGATTGCGACAGCCCGCCGCGCGCATAGCGTTCCTCCAGCGCCGCGATTTGGCGGCTTTCGCGGCGCAGCTGCCGGGCCTCGCGTCGGGAGAGCTGTCCGCTCTCGCGCCCGTCGCGGATATTGCGGTCGGCCTGCCCCAGCTCGCGCGCCACGCCGGGCAGGGCGGGGGAGGGCGCCGGCCAGCGCACGCCGCCCGAAGGATCGCGAATCTGCGCGGTGGCGGGAAGCGCGCTCAGCGCGGCGGTGATGACAAGCAGTGCGATTCGCATGGATTCGGCCCTCCGGCCCCGACCGGGCCACGAATCCGACCATTCACCACGCATGCTTTCGCGAAGCTGACCGCTTCGCCTCAATATGTTGTGCCAGATTCCTGTGGATGAATCGGTGCATGAAAAATTTGTGAGTTCGCCGTTCGTTCTCTTGCATTCTGAAAAGGCTAGGAAGGTCCGCGCGTCGCGTGCGGTGGGGCGTGGTTATGTGCCGGTGAACCGACTCAAATCAGCGACGAAGCGAGTCTTCAAACTTTCATTTACGGTCTTGCCTCCCGCGCCGATCTGCCACAATCTCTAGTGGTCACACAGGGGGACAAACCCAAGCACTGGTGGAACGCCACCCGCGAACCCATATTCGCGGTATGGCCTGCCGCGTGCCGGGAAGGGCGGATGGACACTTTTTGTTCTCACGCCCGCGTGCGTGCGGTGCTACCATCGCCAGGCGCCCCCGAGTCGTGATCTGGACGGGCAAAAGGCGAACGGCGATGGACTTCAGGGAACAGCAGGAAGCAAGCGTGAGTGAGACCGTGACCGATACCGCAGAAGCCCCCGTCGCCGAGGCCAAGGCCGCGCCCGAAAAAGCGGCCGAGAAGACCGGCGCCAAGGTGAAGAAGCGGCTCGATACCAAGACGGTCGCGCCGCGCATCTTCCCGGTCGAGGTCGATCATTCGCGTGACGCGCTGCTCACCGAATTCGGCAAGGAAACGCTCAAGGACCGCTACCTGCTGCCGGGCGAGAATTTCCAGGATCTCTTCGTCCGCGTCGCCTCGGCCTATGCCGACGATGCCGCGCACGCCCAGCGCATCTACGACTATATCTCGCGCCTGTGGTTCATGCCCGCCACGCCGGTTCTCTCGAACGGCGGCACCGGCCGCGGCCTGTCGATCTCCTGCTTCCTCAATTCGGTGCCCGACAGCCTCAACGGCATCGTCGACACCTGGAACGAGAATGTCTGGCTCGCCTCGCGCGGCGGCGGCATCGGCACCTATTGGGGCAATGTCCGCGGCATCGGCGAGCCGGTCGGCCTCAACGGCAAGACCTCGGGCATCATCCCGTTCGTCCGCGTGATGGATTCGCTGACCCTCGCAATCAGTCAGGGCAGCCTGCGCCGCGGCTCGGCCGCCTGCTATCTCGACATCTCGCACCCTGAGATCGAGGAGTTCCTCGAGATCCGCAAGCCCTCGGGCGATTTCAACCGCAAGGCGCTGAACCTCCACCACGGCGTGCTCATCCCCGACGCGTTCATGGAAGCCGTGCGCAATGGCGAGGAATGGACGCTGCGTTCGCCCAAGGACGGGTCGGAGCGCGGTCAGGTCAACGCCCGCGCCCTCTTCCAGAAGCTGGTCGAAACGCGCCTCGCGACCGGCGAGCCGTACATCGTGTTCGCCGATCATGTGAACAACAACATGCCCAAGCATCACCGCGATCTGGGCCTCAAGGTTTCGACCTCGAACCTCTGCTCGGAGATCACCCTGCCGACCGGCAAGGACCATCTCGGCAATGAGCGCACCGCGGTCTGCTGCCTGTCCTCGCTCAACCTTGAGACGTGGGACGAGTGGAAGGGTGAGAAGGGCTTTATCGAGGATGTGATGCGCTTCCTCGACAACGTCCTTCAGGACTATATCGACCGTGCCGAGCCGGGCATGGAGAAGGCCGCCTATTCCGCCGCGCGTGAGCGTTCGGTCGGCCTCGGCGTGATGGGCTTCCACTCGTTCCTTCAGGCGCGCGGCCTGCCGTTCGAAGGCGCGATGGCCAAGACGCATAACCTTCGCATCTTCAAGCACATCAAGGCGCAGGTCGACGAAGCCTCGATGCAGCTCGCGGTCGAGCGCGGCCCATGCCCCGACGCCGCCGACATGGGCGTGATGGAGCGCTTCAGCTGCAAGATGGCGATCGCGCCGACCGCGTCGATCTCGATCATCTGCGGCGGCACCTCGGCGTGTATCGAGCCGATCCCGGCCAACATCTACACCCACAAGACGCTGTCGGGTTCGTTCTCGGTCAAGAACCCCTATCTCGAGAAGATCTTCATCGAGAAGTCGAAGAACTCCGACAATGTCTGGAACTCGATCCTCGAGCGCGGCGGCTCGGTCCAGCATCTCGACTTCCTGACTCAGGAAGAGAAGGACTGCTACAAGACCAGCTTCGAGATCGACCAGCGCTGGCTGCTCGAGCTCGCCGGCGACCGCGCGCCCTATATCGACCAGGCCCAGTCGCTGAACCTGTTCATCCCGGCGGACGTCGAGAAGTGGGACCTGCTGATGCTCCACTTCCGCGCGTGGGAGCTTGGCATCAAGTCGCTCTACTATCTCCGCTCCAAGTCGGTGCAGCGCGCCGGCTTCGCGGGCGGGGTCGAGGCCGACAACACCATCGACGCGCCGCAGTTCAACCTCGGCGAGAGCACCGATTACGATGAGTGTCTGGCTTGCCAGTGAGCGCCCGCACGCGCTGAGCGCCTTCTCCCCGGCGGGGAGCGGGCTGATGGAGACCGTCCGATGACCCGATCCCTCCGCCTTCTCCCGCTCGGAGCCTTCGTCCTGCTCGCCGCCTGCGCGCAGCAGGTGTCGACAGCGGTCGAGCCCGGCGCGCCCGGATTCCTGCTCGGGCTGTGGCACGGCTTCATCTTCCCGGTCGCATGGGTGCTGTCGCTCTTCATCCCCGACGTCGCGGTCTATGCCGTGCCCAACAATGGCGGCTGGTACGACTTCGGCTTCTTCCTCGGCATCTGCGTGTTCGGCGTCGGCGCCAATCGTGGCAAGAAGGTCGTGGTGCGCGAGCGGGTAGTCATCCGCGAGCCATGACGAGCCTGCCGCCCTCCGATATCTTCTGGGCCGGTGCCGCCGGGGTCGTCACCTTTGCTGGATGCCTCGTCGCGCCGTTCGTGAATCGCTGGCGCCTGGCCCATCATGCGCGCCGGCTCGAGGCGCGCCAGCATCGCGGTTATGATCGCCACTACGAAGAACTGCGCGAACTCGAAGCCTGGGTGCCACAGGGGCGCACCGCGTTGGATGCCAAGGCGTTCCTCTCCGCGCTGTTCATTGCCGGCTGGCTCGGGCTGATCGTCTATGCCGTGCTTCATCCTGACGCCGACTATCTCATGGCCGTCATGGCGCTTGTCGGCGCGGCTTTCGGTTTGATCGCCGCGGTGTGGCAAGGCTATCGCATCTGGCGCGATGCCCAGCCCGATCCGCGCGCGCAGATGATCTCGCCCACGCGCGGCGACGCGGATGAGCGCAAACGCCGCATCACGGTGTGGCGTGAGATCGGCTCGATCGTCGCGCTCGCGGCCGGCGCGTTCGCGCTCGCCTTTCTCTCCGCCGACCGGGCGTTGAAGCTGGTGCCATGACCCGCGCGCTTGCCCTTCAGGCCGGGATCGGCATCGTCAGCGGCGTCGCGGGCCTCGTCCTGCTGCGCCGCCGCGCCGTCACGCCCGAGGGCGTCTACGCCACGCGCATCGCCGGCATGATGCTGGTCGCGCTGTGCCTGTTCCTCACCGGCTTCGCGCTGGTGTTCAGCATCGCGAGCGCGGCATGAGCGAGGCGCAATCCCTGTCCGGTCTTCGCGGCGTGCTCGAACGGCGGCCGCTGCTCGCCTATGTGGTCGCGCTCGCATTTGCGATCGCCGTCTACGAACTGCTTCGGTTCCTTGGGCCAGCGGTCCCTGCATGGCTGACCCCGGTCGCCGCGTCGGGGTGCATCGCCTATGGCATGATCCTGACGGTTCAACGCATCCGCCGCCCGCTGAGCGACGAGGGGAGGGACGCCGGCTGGGCCGCAGCGCCCGCCTTCATCGTCGCCGGCGCCCTCATTCTCATTATGAAATTTGCCTCGGAGTAATCCAATGCCCCTTCTCGAAGCCCGCAAGACCTACAAGCCCTTCGAATATCCCTGGGCGTTCGAGTTCTGGAAGCGTCAGCAGCAGATCCACTGGCTGCCCGAAGAGGTGCCGCTGGGCGAGGATTGCCGCGACTGGGCGCAGAAGCTGACCGATCATGAGCGCAACCTGCTCACCCAGATCTTCCGCTTCTTCACCCAGGCGGACGTCGAGGTGCAGGATTGCTACCACGAGAAATACGGCCGCGTGTTCAAGCCGACCGAGATCAAGATGATGCTCGCCTCCTTCTCCAACATGGAGACGGTGCACATCGCCGCCTACAGCCACCTGCTCGACACGATCGGCATGCCCGAGAGCGAGTACGGCATGTTCCTCGAATATTCGGAGATGAAGGACAAGCACGACTATCTCCAGAAGTTCGGCGTCGACAATGACGAGGACATCGCCAAGACGCTGGCGATGTTCGGCGGCTTCACCGAGGGGCTTCAGCTGTTCGCGTCGTTCGCGATGCTGATGAACTTCCCGCGCTTCAACAAGATGAAGGGGATGGGGCAGATCGTCTCGTGGTCGGTTCGCGACGAAAGCCTGCACTGCGAGGGCATCACCCGCCTGTTCCACGCCTTCACCAAGGAGCGCGACTGCCTGACCAAGGCGGTGAAGGACGACATCATGGACGTCTGCCAGACGACCGTGCGGCTCGAGGACGCGTTCATCGACCTGGCGTTCGAACAGGGCCCGGTCCCCGGCATGACGCCCAAGGAGATCAAGAAGTATATCCGCTTCATCGCCGACTGGCGCCTCAACCAGCTCGGCCTCAAGCCGATCTACATGATCGACGAACACCCGCTCCCTTGGCTCACCCCGCTGCTCAACGGCGTCGAGCACGCCAACTTCTTCGAGACCCGCGCCACCGAATATTCGAAGGGCGCGACCAAGGGGAACTGGAACGAGGTCTGGGACAGCTTCGACAAGCGCCAGAAGGCGAAGGCCGGGCCCGCGGCGAACGAGGATGCGGCCGGTGAGGGCGGGCTGTTCGATGGGACGGTGGCGGCGGAGTAGGCGGGCTTAGCCGGGGGGGGCGGCGATGAGGAGAAGCACGTACGTAATTCGATTTTTGTCGCTAGTAATTATTTTGATCTGGATCGGATGGATTGCAATTTTACTTAACCAATCTGGAGTCCCATCCGTTCTTTTCGATTCATCCGATAATTCTACGACATACTTTTCTCGTGTGGGTACATTTGGAGACGCCTTTGGCGTAATTGGTTCTCTGATGGCGACGCTGGCGGCAATGGGCGCTTTTTATACTTTTAGCGAGCAGCGCGAGGAAAGTAGAAGAAATCAGTTTGAGCAGAATTTCAACACGCTTTTGGCAAACTTTCAATCCATAGCCCGTCAAATTGACATTTCTATTCTGACATATGACCTGCCTAGTGACGATATACCTGAGCAGTACTGGGAGCCGTACGCCAAAGAAGTGCTTAAGATGCAGGGACGCGACGCCCTTAGGCGGTTGCTATCGATCCTTCGAGAGGATCTTTCGCCTAGCGACTTCTCAGATAGCAAGGTTGTTTCAAGGGTGTATGATGGATTCTACGATAGGTGGATGGATGATTTAGGGCACTATTTTCGGTGCCTCTATCATTTGATGAGGCTGATAAGTGAGAGTTGCCCAAAAGATAGGTTCTATTATTCAAGGATAGTACGGGCACATTTAAGCAACTCTGAGCAAGTCCTTTTGGCGTATAACTGTATTTTTGGAGAGGGTAGGTTTGAGTTTGTTAAGTATGTAGAAGAATTTTCTATGTTGCATAATATGCATAGAAGAAATCTAAATGAATTACATCGTGCTGAGATGGATCTGTTTGTATCTGTCCTTCCTGGAGAGTGTTTTCGTTTCGACACGGAATCTGCATTCACTTACGATAGTATCCCTCCGCGGGGAATCTAACCAACCTAGCTTGATAGCCCCGCGTCACCACCGTTAGCGACTCCAGTCCCAACCCAACCGCCAGGTCGTTCCACATTGGGTTCACGCGCTCGATCGGGTTGCGCTTCCAGTCGCTCCGGTGTCGCCGATAGGGCGCTTGCGGTGAGCGGCTCGCTCAAGCCTTGACGCCATCGTTAATGGCGCGGTGGATCCCGGCACAAGGTCGGGATGACGGTTGGTGCGGGGCGCGCGCCTCACCCCCTTTGTCACCCCGGCCTTGTGCCGGGGTCCACCTCACCGCCGGTCACCACCGCCAGCGGCTCCAGCCCCAATCCCACCGCCAGGTCGTTCCACATCGGGTTCTCGCGCTCGATCAGGTTGCGCTTCCACTCGCGCCGGTAGCGCTTGACCTGCTTCTCTCGCGCGATCGCGGCCTCCATGCTCTCCCCGACCTCGAACCACACCAGCCGGTGCACGCCGTAGCGCCGCGTGAACCCGTCGAACGTCCCCTCGCGATGCTGGATCACCCGGCCGATCAAATTGGAGGTCACGCCGACATAGAGCGTGCCGTTATACCCGCTGGCGAGGATGTAGACGCAGGGGAGGCGTTCTCTCATCGGCGATGGAACGTGCCGCGCGGTGGACCCCGGCACAAGGCCGGG
>DATIGZ010000133.1:0-1940 GCA_035481255.1 Sphingomonas sp.
CCGCGATCTTCGCCGAATCCCCCCGCCTGCTTGCGGATCACACGCTGGTCGACCTGATCTCCGACACGCTGCGTCTCGTCGTCGTCTCATCGGGCACGCTCGACGTGCATGCGGTCGAGGATGTGATGGATAACGCCATCAAGACCCACCACCACCATGTCGAGGAGCCGCAGCACGCATTGCAGGGCCTGGCCGACGCGCTGCCAGCCCTCGGTATTGTCGCGGCGGTGCTCGGCGTGGTGAAGACGATGGGTTCGATCGACAAGCCGCCAGCGATCCTCGGCGCGATGATCGGCTCGGCACTGGTCGGCACCTTCCTAGGCGTGCTGCTGGCCTATGGCCTGGTCGGTCCGCTCGCGGGTCGCCTCAAGCAGATCATCGATGCCGACGCCGCGATCTATCACACGGTCAAGCAGATCATCATCGCCTCGCTCCACGGTCACCCGCAGCCGCTGGTGATCGAGGCGGCGCGCTCGGGCATCGCCCATCACAACCAGCCCGGTTTCGCCGAGGTGTTCGACGGCTTGCGCGGTAGGTAGGCATGACGGCCAGGGCGCCTCACGCGGCGAAGCTGCCGCCCAAGATCATCGTCAAGAAGATCTTCGTCGAGGGCGGCGGTGGTCATCACGGCGGCGCGTGGAAAGTCGCCTATGCCGACTTCGTGACCGCGATGATGGCGTTCTTCCTGCTGATGTGGCTGCTCGGCGCGACCAACGAGAAGCAGCGCAAGGCGCTGGCCGATTACTTCGCGCCGACCCTGATCGAGTTCAAGCAGAACAGCGCAGGCTCGAACGGCCTGCTCGGCGGTGACGCGATGCAGGGCAAGGACAATTACCCGACCATGGCGAAGCAGACCGGTACACGGTCCATGACGATCCCCGCCGGCGCGCAGGGCGGCGATTTCGTCGGTACCGGCGCGCAGGGCAGCCTCAAGAACAAGGAGGCGATGGACGCCGAGGACCGTCAGGGCTTCGCCAAGATGAAGGCCGATATCGAGCGCAAGATCAAATCCACCCCCGGCCTTACCAAGCTGGGCAAGCAGGTCCGCTTCGTGCCGACGCGTGAAGGCATGCGGATCGACCTGATGGACGACGCCGACTATTCGATGTTCGCGCTCGGCACGACCAACTTCGTGCCCGAGGCGGCGAAGCTGGTCGCGCTGGTCGCCCAGTCGATCGCCGATTCGGAGAACCCGCTGATGGTGCGCGGGCACACCGACAGCCTAGGTTATGGCGACCCGCGTAACATGAACAACTGGATGCTCTCCAGCGCCCGATCGGAAGAGACGCGTCGCCGCCTTGTCGCGGCCGGGGTTCCCGAGCCGCGGTTCGAGCGCATCGAGGGCGTCGCCGACCGCGAACCGCTGATCAAGGCCAACCCCGCCGACCCGCGCAACCGCCGCGTCGCGATCACCCTGCTCTACCGCAAGAGCAAGCTGGACAGATAGTTGCAGGCGACAGCGGCGCCCGAATCTAGAAGAACAATTTCCGCACGCTGATCCGTACGGTGCGCCCGAGCGGATCGAGCAATGCCGGCTGATAGCTGAGCGGTGTGCCGCCGGTCGCGTCGGTCACCTTCAGACGGTTGTCGAAGATATTGTCGACCGACAGCGTGACCCGCGTGCCGGTCAGCCAGCGATTCTCGCGCACGAATTTGAACTGCGGTCCAAGTGACGCGAACAACCGCAGATTGACCGTCGCGAAGTCGTCGAAACGCAGCTCGTCGGTGCTCGCCGCGCCGCCACGCACCGTGGTCGCACTCTGCCAGTCCGCGTTGACGCGGAACCCGATACCGTCGCGCGTGACGCCCGCGCGCAGCTCGACCTGATGGCGTGGTGACCCGCCGCGGCTGCCGGTGGCCGACCCGTTGAGCAGATCGAGCTCGGGCAATCCGTCGCGAATCGTAATCTTGTCGGTCAGCGCGACGGTGTGGAACACGCC
>DATIGZ010000134.1:0-3115 GCA_035481255.1 Sphingomonas sp.
GCGCTGGATGGCGTTCCCGCCGACGAGCTATACCGAACGGGGAGGGGTGGCGACCGCCACACGCGCGGCAAAGATCGCGGACGTCGTGGACCGCTTCACCCGTCCGGTCGAACCGCAGCCGTTGCGTCAGGCGGCGTGACCTTCATGGCTGGCGGCCCTGTGCCGCCAGCCTCTTCAATGGAGGTCGCCATGACCAACCCGACGCCCAAACGGCTAAGGCAGATCGAGCGGGCCATCCGCAAACTGCCCCGCCTGCAACGCGCCGTGTTCTGCGCGATCCGCTTCGAAGAGCTGAGTTACGAGCAAATTGCACAGCGTCACGGCCTCACCGTCGCCGAGGTCGAAGCCGTGTTCGCCCGCGCGCTGCTCAATTTCATGCGGCGGCTCGACTGGAAACCTCGGCGCTGGTGGCACCGGCGCTGACATATGCCTCGCCGGGCTTGCGCCCGGCGAGGTTGGCGCGGGGACTCACCCCGGTTAGGAAGGTGCGCGATGAAGTCTGAAGCCGATCACTTGCCCGAGAGGCAGCAGCGCGAGCTCGAACGCGTGCGCGACATCCTGCTCGAGGAATTCGAGAAGGCGATCGCGCCCGCGACCAAGCCCGAGAAGCGCAACGGCAAGGTCTACAAGATCATTCTGTTCGGGAGCTATGCGCGCGACGATTGGGTGGATGAGCCGGAGAATGGCTACCAGTCCGACTTCGATCTGCTGATCGTGGTCAGTCACGAAGACCTCAGCGACATTGCCGATTACTGGTACGTCGCGGAGGACCGCATCGCGCGCGATCCGGCCGTTGGGCGGCCGGTCAACATCATCGTCCATTCGCTCGACGAGGTGAACCGCAGCCTGTCGCGTGGCGAGTATTTCTGGACCGATATCGCGCGCGATGGTGTCGCGCTTTACGAGCTGCCTTGTCATCCGCTGGTGACGCCGAAGCCGCTCACGGCGGCTGACGCTCACCGGATGGCGAAGGAGTATTTTGACCAGTGGTCGCACTCGCTCGATGTGTGGATTGAGCGGGCCAGAATCTCCGCGTCAAAAGCAGATGATTCCGAGTGGGCGAAGGCCGCCGCATTTGACCTCCACCAGTCTGCGGAGCGAGCTTACATCTGCTTCCTGCTGGTGCGGACGCTGTATTTCCCGCGCTCACACAACATCAAGTTTCTCCGCTCGCTCGCCGAGGACAAGGAACCTCGACTGATCGAAGCGTGGCCGCGCACGACCAAGGCGGACCGCGCCCGCTTCGAGCGCTTGAAGCGTGCCTATGTCGAGGCGCGCTACTCCGCGAGCTACGCGATCACCGGCGAAGATCTGGACGCGCTCGCCGCTTCGATCGAGCGGCTCCGCGAAATCGTCGCTGCGGTTTGCACCGAGCGTCTCGCGGAGCTGGAATCCGCCGCCGCTTAGCGTTCCGCCACGTCGTCGAACGCGCGCTTGCCGCGACGGCGCCATAAGGTGAGCGCCTGATCGCGGCGCTCGCTGCGTAGCGTAGCAGCCGCCTCGGCCAGCAGCCCGAAGATCACCGCGCGATCGTCATCGGTCAACGCGATCAGGTCAGCCTTGGCCACGAGTCCGCCAAGTTCGATCAGCTGGCGCGTGCGCTCGCGGCGCTTCACGGCCCAGGCGCGCGTGTCATGCCGCGCCCGGCTTAGTTGGAGCCGGTTGCGCGCTGCTTGCGCGCGCCGCAGCGCTGCGCGCGTTGCTGCGATTGCTACCGCCATCCTCGCGCGATCCCTGAAAGAACGCCGCGCCGCGTTTGCGCCAAACCTCCTTCGCCGCGTTATCGCAGGTGTCGGCCGCAGCGAGCAATGCACCCGCGAGCTGATCGAGCGGCAGCGCGTCGCCGCCGCAGGCGACTACCAGTTCGCCGAGCTGCTGGACCTTACGCGCCCTGAGTTGCTTCGCCTTGTCGTCGAGCGCCTTCAGCTCGGCATCATAGTCGCGAGGTTTGCGCATTGGTCAGTCCTTCATTGTGCAATGAGGGCAGCCCAGTTATCGGCGCACTCGATCAGCGTAAATCCCTTGAAACGCAGTGGGATTCGCCAGTCCCGAGGAAGATGAATTCTTTCGAGGGCGCGCTTATACGTCGTGCCGACGTCGCTCGTTAGGTGTAGGTGGTATATCGCCATGGCGATATACCACTTCTCCGCCAAGATCATCTCACGCGCCAACGGGTCGAGTGCGCTGGCGTCCGCCGCCTATCGTTCGGCGTCTCGGCTCTATGACGAGCGGCTCGATCGTCATCATGACTTCTCGAACAAGGCCGGCGTCATTCACTCCGAGGTGATGCTGCCCGATGGCGCGCCCGAACACCTCTCGGATCGAGAATCTCTCTGGAACGCGGTCGAGGCAGCCGAGCTGCGCAAGGACGCGCAGCTGGCGCGCGAGGTCGAGTTCGTGATCCCGCGCGAGCTATCCCCAGAACAGGGGGTAGCGCTCGCGCGCGAGTTTGTTCGGCGCGAGTTCGTGGCGCGCGGCATGATCGCCGACCTCAACGTACATTGGGATGTCGGCGTCGACGGCGAGGTCAAGCCGCATGCGCACGTGATGCTGACCTTGCGCGAGGTTGGTGCGGATGGGTTCGGCAAGAAGAACCGCGACTGGAACCGCACCGACCTGCTGGAGAAATGGCGTGAGCGCTGGGCCGGGCACGTCAATCAACGACTTGCCGAACTCGATATCGATGCTCGCATCGATCACCGATCGCTCGAGGCTCAGGGCATTGAGCTTGAACCGCAGCACAAGATCGGCCCGGCAGCATCGCGCATGGCGGCACAGGGCCTGGGGTCCGAGCGGCTCGAAGAGCATCATGCCATCGCACGCGCCAATGGCGAGAAGCTGCTCGCGAATCCGGCGCTCGCGCTCGATGCGATCACGCGTACCCAGGCGACCTTCACCACACGCGATCTGGCGATGTTCGTGCATCGCCACAGCGAGGGGAAGGAGCAGTTCGACTGCGTGATGGCCGCGGTGCGAGCGTCACCGGAGCTGGTTGCGCTGGGCAAGGATGGGCGCGGCGAGGATCGGTTCACTTGCTCGCAGATGATCGAGACCGAGCGGCGTTTGATGCTGTCGGCGGATCGGCTTGCGGCGCGGGAGCGTCATGGTCTCCCGG
>DATIGZ010000135.1:0-1630 GCA_035481255.1 Sphingomonas sp.
GGGTGTAGAAGCCGCCGCCGGCCGCGGCGACGGTCTTGCCGATCAGCGCCTGAGCGGCGGGATCGTCGCCGGCGGCAACGACGGTGCCTGCGCCTTCATTCCCGATCGGCAGCGCCTTGCCGACGCGCGGCGCGACATGTCGGCGCAGCGCTTCAGGAATTTCGGCCCGCGCGCCGTAACCGAGCGCAGTGAAGGCGTTCGAATCCGCGACGCTCAGCATAACGGCCAGGTCGGACGGATTGATCGGCGTCGCTTCGACCCGGATCAGCACCTCGTCCCCATTGGGCTGGGGGACCGGCAGCTCGCGCAGCGCCAGTTCGAGCCCGCCATCTTCGGTGACGGTGGAGAACATCTGCTTCTCCGTGGCGGGAATCGGGTGGGTCATGGCATCCTCCTGCTTGTCGTTGGGCCGGGCATACCGTGAATTCGAAAGCGGGATCAATGGGGCGACGGATTATCGCGGCGCGCCGCGATTGCTGCTCGCATCTGCCTCCAGTTTACGTTAAGGTCAGGTCATGACCCGTGCAGCCACCCCGTTCGAAGTGCCGATCCCGGTCGATCCCGCCGACATTGACTTCATGGGGCATGTGAACAATGCGAGCTACCTTAAGTGGGTGCAGGAAGCGGTGCTGAGTCACTGGCAGAAGCTGGCCCCGGCCGAGGAGGTCGCGAAGCATCTGTGGGTCGCGCTCAAGCACGAGATCACCTATCGCAAGCCCGCCTTCCTCAACGATGAGGTCGTCGCGACGGTGCTGCTGGAAAAAGTGCAGGGCGTCAGCGCATTCTACGAAACGATCATTCGCCGCGGCGACGTCGTTCTGGCCGAGGTCAAGTCGCGCTGGTGCTGTGTGGACGCAACGACGCTGCGCCCGGCGCGGATCGCCGAGCATATCGTCGAGCATTTCTTCGGGAAGCGCGAGGGCTAGCGGCCCTTTACAGCCAGCGCGGGACGCTGTGGGCGTAGTTGACGTACGGCACGCCGAACTTGTCCGCCATGTAGCGTTCCTCGCGCGCGATCACGCCATAGTGGGTCGTGAGGATCAGGGGCACGAACAGCCATAGCACGACCGGCGCGTTCGCGGCGACGGCGAGGCCGAGATAGATCAGCGTCATGCCGAGATACATGGGGTTGCGCGTCCAGCGATAGACGCCCTGCACGACGAAGGCGGTGGTCGGCTGCCAGGGCGGGGCGGGGGTGCCTGCTGCCTTGAACTTGCCCAGAGCGGCGGTGATCAGCCCGGCCCCGGCCAGCACGAACAGCGCGACGACGGTCCAGCGCAGTGAGCCGGGCATGTCGAGCCCCTGCGTCTTCACCACCAGATATTCGAGCGCGACCCCGGCGATCAGATAGCCGAGGAAGATCAGCGGCGGTGGGGCGAGGACGCCGGGAATGTCGGACTTTGTTTCGGTCATGCGCCGTTCCTAGCCTCCCGAATCGAACTTGTCGCGCTTTCGCTTGCCGAACAGCAAGCGGCGCTCGAGATGGCGGCGCGCCGCGGCGTAATAGGCGTCGAGGAACGCGCGGTCCTCGCCGATATGGCTGCCATGATCGGGACGACCGATCTTGCGGCGGATCACCCCGGCGACGGTGACGATCGTATCGGCGTCGTCGCGATGGAGAATGTCGGCA
>DATIGZ010000136.1:0-2975 GCA_035481255.1 Sphingomonas sp.
CGCGCGAACGCACGACGGATCGCATCCTCCAGCGCGTCGGTCTCAAAGGGCTTCTCGAGAAAATCCACCGCGCCAGCCTTCATCGCCTTCACCGCCATGGCGATGTCACCATGGCCGGTCAGCATGATCACCGGCATCGTCAGGCCGCGCGCGTTGAGCTCCTGCTGAACCTCCAGCCCGTCCATCTCGGGCATGCCGATATCGAGCAGGACGCATCCCGTCTCGACATGACCCACTTCCCTGAGGAACCCGACCCCCGAGTCCCATGTGCGCACGGCGTAACCTGACGTCTTGAGGAAGAAGCTCGCGCCGCGGCGGACGCTTTCCTCGTCATCGATGACGTGAACCAGAGGCAGGTCGGTCATTCGGGCACCTCTCTGTCGGCGCGGATCAACGTGAAGTGGAAGCGAGCGCCGCCTTCGGGACCCGGCTCCATCCAGATGCGTCCGCCATTAGCCTCGATAATGGTGCGGCAGATCGAGAGGCCGAGGCCCAAACCGTCGCGCTTGGTGCTGTTGAAGGCTCGAAACAGATTTTCCGCGATTTCCGGCGCAACGCCCGGCCCGGTGTCCGCCACGGTGACGCGCAAATAGCCGTCCTCCTCGGACGCGCTCGAAACGGTGAGCAGGCGCACAGGAGACTGGCTCATCGCTTCCATCGCGTTGCGCATCAGGTTGATTAGCACCTGTTGGATCTGGATCTTGTCGACAAGCACCTGGCGCACCTCCCGGTCGAGCTCGAACTGCGCGCGAATGCCTTTTTCGCGCGCATCGATCAGGGCGAGCTTCGAAGCTTCATCAACCAGCCTGACCACATCCACGACTGTTTTCTCGACCTCCCCCCGCGCGACAAATTCGCGCAGGCGACGGATGATCCCGCCGGCACGCAGCGCCTCCTCATAGGCGCCGTCCAAACCACTCTCGATCATCGCGTGATCGTCGGCCTGCCCTTCGCGCAGCAAGTTGCGGACGCCGCGAACGAAGGTAGCGACCGCGGTGATCGGCTGGTTAAGCTCATGCGCCAGCGTCGAGGCCATCGTGCCCATCACGCTGACCCGGCCGGCATGGACGAGATCCGAACGCAACTCATTGACCCGCTGTTCGGCCGCCTGCTTTTCGGTGAGGTCGCGAATAAAGCCTGTGAACACGCGCGCGCCGTCCGAGATCGCTTCCCCCACCGCCAGCTCGATCGGGAATACGGTGCCGTCGCGCCGCTGTCCGGTTACGGTCCGCCCGATCCCGATAATTCGCTTCTCGCCGGTAACGATATGGCGCTGGATATAGTCGCCATGGCGCTCGCCCTCATGCGGCGGCATCAGGCGGCTGACGTCCAGTCCGATAACCTCGGCTTCGGTAAATCCGAACAGCCGCTCGGCAGCGGCGCTGAACCACAGGATCTTGCCGGTCTCATTGATGACGACCATCGCATCGGGAACCGTGGCCAGGATCGAGCGAAGATGTGACGCGCTTGCCGCGAGCTTCTGTTCGGCGGCGCGCTGCTCGGTCACATCGCGAATGACCTTGCCAAAGCCCTTCAGCTTGCCTCGCTTGTCGTGCAGCGCGGTGAGGGTGATATGCGCGAGGAACTCCGAGCCGTTCTTGCGGATCCGCCAGTCCTCCTTCTCCAGCCGCCCCTCCGCGCGCGCCTGCGCAAGATCCAGCTGCGGCCGGCCTTCCGCGACGGTCGCCTCGGGATAGAATAACGCATAGTGCCGGCCGACGACCTCCGCCTCGCTCCAGCCCAGCAGGCGTTCGGCCGCCTTGTTCCAGATCGTCACATTGCCATCCGGATCGAGCATATGGATGCCGTAACCGCTCGCGCCGTCGATCAGCAGGTTGAGCTCCTCGGCGATTTCGTCGGCGCGGGCGGCGCGAAGCTCGGCCCGGCGCTCGGTCTCCTGCGACTTCCGATGAAGCCAGCGAACGTGCCCCGTGATCCAGATGACGATGCCCGACGCGATCACGAAGACGAGCAGGCTGGGCGACCAAAGCGGGCCGGAGAACCACCCTACCGCACGTACGGTAACGATCGAAAGCACAGCCGCGAGGATCGCCGGCCCGCGTCCGGCGAACACGCCGGTGACAAGAACTGCGACGCTGAAGAACAAATAATAGCCGCGCCCCGGCACCCAAGGGTCAAAGCTCAAGCGCATAAGTGCGGCAACAGCCACGGCAGCAATCGCCGATCCGTAGCCAAACCATGCCCGAGCGCTGATGGAATTCCCTTCAGCTTTCATGCGGCCCCCGCCAGACGGTTGGGCGCAAGGCGCTATCAATAGTTACGCCTGCGCCGGATTACCGGCCAGCAACAAACCCATAACATATGTCCGGAAGCGCGCAAATTCCGCGGCACGCCATTCTGTCTCGGAATCGATCAGCTATTTGGTCATCGGCTCGCCGCGGAGGGCGTCGATCAGACTGGCGTCGGGAAACGGTTTTAGAAGAAGCGCGGCAAACCCGGCGCGAAGCGCGGTGCGGCGCAGATTTTGCGAATAGGAGGCGGTGATCAGCACCGCGCGCCCCTTCCATCCGTGCGCCTGAAGAAGGGCCAGCGCCTCGACCCCGTCCGTCTCAGGCAGGATATAATCGATGACGAGGTGGCTCGCGGTGATCGCCAGCGGATCCGCGAGCGCGCGCGCGGCGCGGGAGAAGGCATGGACCTGATACCCCTGCCCGGTCAGCAACAACTGCAGGCCGCGCCGCACGGTATCGTTCCCTTCGACTAGCAGGAGGCGCGGCGCCCTCGCGCGCCGGGCGATTGCATTCATACGGCGTCACGCCTTCAATTGCTGATGTGCACGGTTCCCGCACAATCCAAGATCGGCCGAACCGACGCCGCAGTTGGCCGCTGCGATTGCCGCTCCAGTCTAAGGACCGATCGCAGCAGCGCGACTAGGAATATTACGTAGCCACCCACACCGGCCACTCGTCGAGCCATGCTAACCAACCGCGGCAACAGGCAATCTGACGCGAATT
>DATIGZ010000137.1:0-3726 GCA_035481255.1 Sphingomonas sp.
GTCGCACATCTTCTTCGCGTCCACATCCGCCTTGATCGTGATCGCGCGGCGGCCCTCGGTCTCGACGATCGCCCGGGTATCTTCCGCGTCCTTGTCCTCGAGCAGGTACAGGATGCCGATATCGGCGCCCTCGCGCGCGAACAGCGCCGCGACCGCGCGGCCAATGCCGCTGTCGGCACCGGTGATCAGCGCCACCTTGCCCGCCAGCCGCCCCGAACCGGGGTAGCGCGGATGCCAGTCGGGACTGGGATCGAGGCTGTGTTCGTCGCCGGGCAGCGCGTCCTCATGGATCATCTCGGCGGTGTCGGTCATCGGGCTCACTCCACAGCCCCCCACGCCAAGAACCGGCGGGCGCGGCGCGAGGTTCCCGGCAACCTTCCGCGTGTACCAGCCGTTTCACCCGCGTCATGGCCGCGACCCGATCCGCTTCCAGCTATCCCGACGGCATCGCGCCCGCCGACGCCGACGGGCATGGCGCGCGGTTCAACTGGGTGTCACTCGCGGTGCTCGGCGCGCTCATGCTGGCCGCGCTGCTCGGCGCGTTCGGCGGCGGCAAGGCGCGCGGCATGGTAGCCGATACGGCCGCGGCACGGCTTGAGGTCCACACCCCGCGCGTGCTGCGCAACGGCATCTTCTTCGAAACGCGAATCCATGTGACGGCGAAGGCACCGGTCGCGAATGCGGTGATCGTCGTGCCGGTGTCGCTGTGGCGCGACATGACGATCAACACGATGATTCCCGCCCCTTCCGAGGAGAAGGCCGGGAAGGGCGCGTTCCGCTTTCACTATGGCGCGCTGAAGCCCGGCGACACGCTCGACATCAAGGTCGACGGACAGATCAACCCGCCACTGTTCGCGGGCAACTCCGGAAGCGTCGAACTGCACGACGGCGATACCCCGGTGGCGCGGGTTCCGGTCGAAATCACGGTGCTGCCCTGATGGATATCGTGCTCCGCGCCAGCGTGATGTTCGCGATCCTGTTCGCGCTGCTGCGGCTAATGGGCAAGCGCGAGCTGGGACAGATGACCCCGTTCGAGCTGGTGATGCTGGTGGTGGTCGGCGATCTGATCCAGCAGGGGATCACGCACAATGATTTCAGCCTGACCGGCGCGACGCTGGCGATCGCGACCTTCGCCTTCTGGACGGTAGTGCTCGGCTGGGTGGTCTATCTCTCGCCGCGCGCCCAGCGCGTGGTCGAAGGTGCGCCGCGCGTGCTGATCCGCGACGGCGAACTGGTCGAGGCCAATCTGCGCCGCGACCGCCTGACCCGTGCCGAGATCGAATCGGAGATGCGGCTGGCGGGCATCGCCCGATTGAAGGATGTCGCCTGGGCGATCCTCGAACCCGAGGGGAGGATCAGCTTCATCGAGAAGGACGGCGACAGCGACTCATCGCGTCCTGACAATCCCCGGGCCGCCTGACCGGCCCCCGGCGCTGCCGGGCTCAGGCGATGATGCCCGAGCCCTGCGTGGCGGTGGTGGTGAGGATCATCGCGGTGGTCAGACCGAACGAGATCAGCGTGACGATGATTTGGCGTGCCATGTTCTTGCTCCTGTTCGCCGGGCCGGTCAGGCGACCGGACCCATGCTGAGGGTGTTGGCGATCAGGAAGGCGGTGAAGGCAGCGGCACCGACCATCGAGAAGGCGTAGCGGCTGAGCGAGTCGAAACGGAGAGCCATGATCTTATTCCCTTTTGCAGTTCCGCCGGATCGTCCGGCGGGATGCCAACAGGATTGCAGGGTCCGTGCCAGTTTCTATAACTGATTGAATATCATAGATTTATTATTTTGTTGCTGAGTTTGTTGGTATTTCACGCCAAGATATGTGGTGAAATTTACCAACCATCAGGCAAGAAAATCACCGTCCGCCGTCAACTGGCGTGGACGCAGTTCCGTCCGTCACTCTTGGCGGCGTAGAGCAGCCGGTCGGCGCGGCCGACGCTGGTACCGAGCGACTCGCCCTCGGCAACCAGAGTGAGGCCAGCCGAGAAGGTGATCTCGCCCAGCGGCGCATCGGTCTCACGCAGGCGATAGCGTTTGGCGGCGACGGTGGCGCGGGCATTGTCCAGCGTCACCCGCGCCGCATCCAGACCAGTCGCGGCGAACAGGATCGCGAACTCCTCGCCGCCATAGCGCGCGACGAGATGACTGGCGCAGCTCGCCTTAAGCGTCTCGGCGATGGTCTTGAGCACGCGATCGCCCACGGCGTGGCCGAACCGGTCGTTGACCCCCTTGAAATGATCCACGTCGCACAGCGCGACGCACATGCTCGCGCCCGTCGCGGCCAGCTCGGCATAGGCCTCCTCGAAAGCGCGGCGGTTGGGCAGATCGGTAAGCGGGTCGCGGCGGGCATTGTCGCGCGCCTCCTCCAGCTTGTCGCGCAGCTCGACCGCCTCGCGCGTCGCGTTCTCGAGCCGCGATTCGGCGCTGTGCACCCGCTCGAGCATCGTCGCGGTGACGCGCGTCAGCTCGTCGAGCATCGCGCCGGCGCTGCTCTCGCCGAAGCGACGGATCGTGTCCGCGCTGCGGGCCAGATCGCGGCCGAAGCCGACGGTCTCGTCGCGCATCGACTGGACCATGTCCTGAAAACCCTCGACCTGCATTTGCGTCCGCGCGACCAGCCCGTCGGCCTTTTCGCGCACGCTGCGCGCGCTCGCCGGCGAATCGACGCCCAGCGATTCGATATCGCGCCTGGTCAGCCGCACCCCGCCATCGGTCAGCGCCGCCACCGCCCGCGCGAGCGGGCCGGCGGAATCATGGAGCAGGTGCCAGGCGAACGCGAAATTCGCCGGATCCGGGTCCAGCCGCTGATCGTACAGAAATGTGCCGATGCGCTCGTAGAGCTGCCAGGCCGGATCC
This sequence comes from Sphingomonas sp., assembly GCA_035481255.1. Taxonomy (GTDB): domain Bacteria; phylum Pseudomonadota; class Alphaproteobacteria; order Sphingomonadales; family Sphingomonadaceae; genus Sphingomonas. The sequence continues at coordinate 2,858 of DATIGZ010000137.1, forward strand.
CCGGCCTCGCCAACTCGAGCGGCCCTCGCCACCGTCATAAAATCCTGTCCCCACGCATCGGGGCGCTGATACACGCGCCCGCAAACGCTCTCGATGCGACGGGTCTAGGCGCTAACTGCTAAAATCCGGTGAAATCGTTACACGGCTAATAAGCATATTATTTGCGCTGTTTGGCGCGCCATTCCTTCACCGCGGCCAGCGTGTTGCGGATGTGCGGCGCGGGGCTCATTTCGCTGTGCGCGTAGATGACCTTGCCGTCGGGCGTGATCACGAAGCTGGTGCGGCTGGTCATCGCGGTCTTGGTTCCGTTGCGCTTCAGCGCCACATCATAGCCGTCGATGATCGCCGGGGTCGCCTGCGCCACCGCGAACTTGCTCGCGCAATCCTTGGTCGAGAAGTCCTTGAGCTTGTCGATCGGGTCGGCGGCCATGCCGATCACCGTCGCGCCCGCCGCCTTGAACTGCGGCGTCGCCGCGGCGAAGGCCTGCGCCTCCGCGCTGCACCCCGGCGTGAACGACATCGGGTAGAAATAGAGGACGACCGGCCCCTTCCTGAGCTGCTTCTTGAGGTTGAGCGTGAATTCCTTGCCCGCCAGCGCGCCTTGCGTGGTGAAGTCCGGGGCGGTCGCGCCGGTGGCGATCTGTGCGTCCGCGGTCAGGGGGGCGGTCAGGACAACGCTCAGGGCGAGGGCGGCAAGGATCGTCGTGCGCATCATATCTCTCCTCTTTGCGGTGCTTATGCGCCCGCGAACCCTTCGCGCCAAGGTCAGCGCGTGAGCGAAATCCCCAGCCGCCCGTGCGTGTCGCGGCGTCGATAATCGTCCAGCGCCTCGCCATGGCCGGTGAAGCCCTGCCCGAACAGATAGATGC
>DATIGZ010000138.1:0-4211 GCA_035481255.1 Sphingomonas sp.
CCCCCGCCTTTTCGGCGAGAGAGAGGGGGCGCTATCGATGTGTCGGACGATCGTCCCCGACTCGCCGGGAGGGGCAGGTGCGGGTTCCTTCCCAGGTCGCGCTGGTAGCGGTGATAATGTCATGCAAAGTTATGATATATATGGTGTTTATTGGCATCCGCATTCGTTTGTTGCGTTTATGACACCGGTGGACTAGCGCTAACGCTAACATCGCAGCCGGCGGGCTGGCCCGCGTAAGCCGAAGTACGGATGGCGGGGCCTGAATCGAAGCCGGCGGATGTTGGGGGAGAGGACCGGGTGATGAAAGGCAGGGCGCCGCAGCCATCGAGGTTGCCAGGACAGCCGTGCCACGCCGCCTGAACACGTCTCTCTCCTCCGGGCCACGAACGAGGAGGGGATTATGATCGACATCAACCGTCACACGCGGTTCGCCCTGGGCAGCGGGATTTCCCGCGGCGCGCTGGCGATCGCGGTGGTTCTCCCCGCCGCGCCGGCGCTCGCGCAGACATCCGCCGCGCCGTCCACCGAGGAACCTGCAGGCGAGGGCGAGGAGGTGATCGTGCAGGGCTATCGCGCTGCGCTGCGCAGCGCGATCAACGAGAAACGCACCGCGACGATTCAGATCGATGCGATCAACGCCGAGGATATCGCCGACTTTCCCGACACCAACCTTGCCGAATCGCTCCAGCGCCTGCCCGGGGTGTCGATCGACCGCGACAATGGCGAGGGCCGCTCGATCACCGTCCGCGGGCTTGGCGGCGATTTCAATCGCACCCGCCTGAACGGGCTGGAGGCGCTGTCGACGGCGGGCTCGAACGACGCCGGCACCAGCCCCAACCGCAGCCGCAGCTTTGACTACAACACCTTCGCGTCCGAGCTGTTCAGCTCGCTCAAGGTGCAGAAGACGCCGTCTGCCGAGACCGATGAAGGTTCGCTCGGCGCGACCATCGATCTCCAGACCGGGCGCCCGTTTGATTATAAGGGCAACAAGTTCGCGCTGTCGGCCGAGGGCAGCTACCAGGAGAACAGCAAGAAGTGGAACCCGCGCCTCGCGGGTCTCGCTTCCACGCGCTTCCTCGACGACACCATGGGTTTGCTGCTGTCGGTGGCGTGGAGCCGTTCGAAGAACGAGCTCGATCAGTATCGCCGCGCGCCCGGCTCTGCCGACTATCTGTATCGCGGCACGCAATGGGCGGGAAACGAGAACCCGCAGCGCGCCGGTTTCGCCGCGCCGACCGGCACGAGCTTCGGTACGCAGGTGACCAATCCCGATGCGATCGCGGCGCTGACCGGATCGGATCCCGCCGCCTATGCCAAACTCTATCCGGGAGGCGTGTTCAATACGCCGGGCCGTTTCGACGATTCACTGGTGCGCATCCCCGCGCTCGCCTCGATCGAGCAGCAGGATGTCGAGAATGAGCGGATCGGCGTGACGCTGGCCTATCAATGGCAGATTGGCGAGCGCACGCGGCTCAGCCTCGACGGCGCCTATTCGAAGTTCGAGAATACGAGCACCTATAATCAGGTGTCGTCGGTGGGCCTCAACCGCAACAACACCAACGCGACCTACAACACCGCGACCAGCACGATCACGCCGGCGAATGCCCGTGCGCTCTACCCGGGGCTGTGCGTCCCCACCGGCCCCTCAGCGCTCACGCCCGAGCAGGATTGCGGGCAGGCCCTCTACGGCACCACACCGGCCTTCTCGACCGCGTTCAACGCATCGGGAGTGTTGGGGCCGTCGGTGCTGGGAAGTGCCGCCATCGTGCCTGGGGCCACCAGCCCGGGCACGGCGAACATCTTCAGCGTCAACCCGTTCAACCTCGACCCCTATGACTATTACAACAACCCCAACTCGGTCGGCTATATTCCGAGCACCAATCGCCTCGCCTTCCGCGGCGCGTTGATCGGGCGTCCTGCGGTCGAGGTGCTCGACGCCAACGTCACCAACGGGCTGGCCGACTATCTGGTGCTGCGCAACGTCGACTTCCGTTCGGCGGCGGACCAGAGCAGCTACACCACGCAGTTCAAACAGGGGTCGATCGACCTCACCCATGAATTCTCGGACCGGTTCAAGGCGCAGATGATCGCCGGCATGTCCGAATCGACCAACTTCACTCAGGGGTTGCTGGTGGAGTTCAACCGGATGGATAGCCCCGGCAACTTCGTCTACGACGAGCGCGGCGACGGCAAGATGCCGATCATCGATTTCGGCTTCGACGCGGCCAATCCGGCCAACTGGGAAGTGGTCAAGGGCTTCTCGGCGATCCGCCACTATCAGCGTTTCGTCAAGAACACCTACAAGCAGGCCAAGGTCGATTTCGACTGGCAGGTGAATGAGGACCTGAACCTCGGCTTCGGTGCCAATTACCGCAAATTCGGGTTCGAGACGTCGCTGTGGGAGCGCAACAACGACCTGCTCAACCCGACGCTCAGGGAAGCGGGTGTCACTACGTCGAGCGTGTCGCGGGTGATCAATTTCGGGCAGGGACTGAATGTACCCGAAGGAACGATGACCAGCTTCCTCGTGCCGAGCATCGCTGGTTTCCAGCAGCTGTTCGACTTCACCTGCAACTGCATCAACAAATGGGGCGACTGGCGCCTCACCAACAAGCGTAACGGCGGGCGCGAGAATTTCGCGGTGACCGAGGAGGATCTGGGCTTCTACTTCCAGTTCGACTGGAACACCGAGCTGTTCGGGCGCCCGTTCCGCGGCAACGCCGGCACCCGTGTCGCGATCACCGACGTGACCTCGGACGGCACCACTCCCGCGGGCCGCGCGATCACCGGCACCAACCGCTACACCGATTATCTGCCGTCGATGAACCTGGTCTACGAGCCGGTCGACGACGTGCTGGTGCGGTTCGGCGCTTCGAAGGTGATGGCGCGTCCGCTGCTCGGCAACCTCTCGCCCTCGATCACCGCGATCTCGGTTCCCAATACCGGCGCGACGAGCGGCGCGACGTTGACCATCGGCAATCCCGAGCTGGCCCCGTTCCGCTCGACCAACCTCGACGCCAGCATCGAATGGTATTTCGCGCCGGGCGGATTGCTGTCGATCGCGGGCTTCCAGAAACAGATCGAGAGCTTCCCGCAGACCGTGCTCTATTCGGCGCAGCTTTCGCAGTTCGCCGACGCGGAGACGATCGCCGCGATCCGCGCACAGTTCACCAACGCCAACCAGCTCGCCTATCTCGACGGCGGCTACGACTTTGTCGCGCGCCAGTATCGCGATGCGCCGGGCGGGTGGCTGCGCGGGTTCGAGGTGAGCTTCCAGATGGACTTCACCTTCCTGCCGGGTTTCCTCAAGAATTTCGGCGCGCAGGTGAACTACACGCACATCGCGTCGGAACTGAACTATATCCTCGATCCGGGCACGCGGTCGGCGGCGAACCCCACCGGCACGCCGCCGGTAACGGGCAAGGGACCGTTCCTCGGCGTCTCGCCCGACGCGATCAACGCGACGCTCTATTATGAGGCCAAGAAGTTCCGAGCGCGCGTCTCGGTGGCGCACCGCAAGGGGTATTCGACCACCTATCCGATCGCGGCCGGCGCGTGCAGCCCGGGCCTGACCAACAGCCCGGCGACCCCGGCGGATGCGGGCACCGAGTGCAACGGCCCGCTGATCAACGACTTCGTCTACAGCCGTTCGACCACCAACGTCGACGCGTCGGCGAGCTACAAGTTCACCGACTGGGCCTCGCTCACCCTTGAGGGGCTCAACCTCACCAACCAGCCGAGCGAGCGTTACGCTTATCAGGGTCAGGAAGCGGTGACCCAATATGCGAGCTCGGGCCGCATCTTCCGCGCGGGTATGCGGTTCAGCTTCTAGCGCCCCCGTCGACGGCCTCTCTCAAGGCGGCTCGCCGGCGCGGACTTCGGTCCTCGCCGGCGCCTTTTTATGTGCGCTGCGAAACGGTATGGGCGGGCACATGACGACCGATCCCTTCGCGCTGTTCGACCAATGGTACGCTGAAGCGCGCACAACCGAGCCCAATGATTCCAACGCGATGGCGCTGGCGACGGTGGACGCCGCCGGCCAGCCTTCGGCGCGGATGGTACTGCTCAAGGGCCACGGCCCCGACGGCTTCGTCTTCTATACCAATCGTGAGAGCCGCAAGGCGGGTGATCTGACGGCGGCGCCGAGGGCGGCTTTGCTGTTCCACTGGAAATCGCTGCGGCGGCAGATCCGGATCGAGGGCGCGGTGACG
>DATIGZ010000139.1:0-16213 GCA_035481255.1 Sphingomonas sp.
AGGCCTCGACCGACTTGTTCAGCTTCTCGATGCCTTTGTCGAGCCGCTCGCGAAGACTGGTTTCCTCCTTGGCGTCGATGGCATTGTAATAGCTGTAGACGATGATGCGCATTTCCTTGACGTCGCTCATCACGTCGGCGAGCCCCGACATGCCGGCAAGGCCGCGAGTGATGTGCCGCTGGGTCACGCCGTCGAGCGTATTGGTCGAATAATAGCCGTTGAACCCGACCACACAGAGCAGCAGGCCGAGCAGGGAGAAGGCGGCAAGCAGCTTCTTCGGCAGCCGCCAATTGTCGAGAAATGCAATCATATCCATTCCATTTTCATATGGTTGGTCGATCCCGCGGCCGGTGCGTCGCCGGTTCCCAGACGGGGTCGTGGTGCGTGGCGAGAAAAAGCTGCCGAATGTGTCGCCGCAGGAAAAAGGCCGGGATGGCGAACCACCCCGGCCTCGCCCGGACGACCGGCCCTTCAATGGGGGCAGAAGGGCCGGCCGAACCTTAACGGAACAGCGACAGGATCGTCTGCGGCGCCTGGTTGGCGATCGACAGAGCCTGAACGCCCAGCTGCTGCCGGACCTGCAGGGCCTGAAGGTTCGCCGATTCCTTCGCCAGATCGGCGTCGACAAGGTTGCCGATGCCGGTGGTCACCACGTCGGACAGCTTGCTGGTGAAGCTCAGCTGACCTTCGATCTTGCGCGAAGCCGCGCCCAGCGTGCTGAGCTTGGTGTTCACGTTGCCGATCGCCGTGTCGAGCGTGCCGACCATTGCGCTGCCGAGCGCGCCGGTGGCGTCAGCGATGCCGCCGGTGATCGTGCCTGCGACGACGTCGAGCGCCTGGTTGCCAACGGCGAGCGTGCTGGTGGCGTCGAGCGACTGGAGCGCGGCGACGGTCTTGGTGCCGGTGAAGGTGTCGTCCAGCAGGTTGGTGTTGTTGAACTCCGACGACTTGATGATCGTGTTCACCTGCTCGAGCAGCGCGTCGAAGTCCTTACCGACAGCTGCACGGCTCTCGGTCGTGAGACCGGCATCCGCCGCCTCGTAAGCCTTCGACTTCATCTGGTTGAGCAGATCGGAGATCTGTTCAGCACCCGCGATCGCGGTGTCGGTCACGCTCTTCGCGTTGTTGAGCGACGAGGTCACCGCGTTCAGACCGCCGAGGTCGCCCCGGAGAGTCTGCGCGATCGTGTACTTAGCCGAATCGTCCTTGGTCGAACCCACGGAAAGACCAGTGTTGATACGGCTCTGCGTGACATCCATACGCTTGTTGGTCGCGTTCAGGCTCTGGAGAGCCGCCATTGCACCAGCATTGGTGTTAACCGAAAACGCCATTTCGTTCATTCCTTCTAGAATAGAAAGGCCGAATTCTTCGGCCTGTGGCAGGGGGCGCTGCCACCCGCATGACCCAAGTTCTGCGGGTCATGCTTCATTCTAGGATGTTATTTGGATCATCCGTGTTCTGTCCGAAATTTTATTTGAATGGTCGCGGGGGCTTGTGGAAACAATTCATCCCGTGCCCGCCTGGGAGCAGGGCGGGCACGGGATGGCTGGCCCTCCCGCAGCGCGGTGAGGGCGATCAGAAGGGGAAGAGTGCGTCGTAAATCTGCTGGCCCCAGCGGGCCTGCTGCGCATCGGTCAGCTGGCCCCGCCCGCCATAGCTGATGCGCGCGTCGGCGATCTGGCTGTGGCGGATGCTGTTGTCGCGCGCGATGTCCTCGGGCCGGATGATTCCGGTGACGACCAGTTCGCGCAGCTCGAAATTGACCCGCACCTCCTGCCGACCGCGGATCATGAGATTGCCGTTGGGCAGCACGTCCATGATCGACGCCGCAACCGTCATATTGATCTGTTCGCTGCGCGACGTGTTGCCCGCGCCCGTGGCACGCGAGTCCGAACTGGTGTCGACCAGCTTCGACGGGTCGGGATTTCCGGGCAGGATCTTGCCGATCTGGCTTTCGAGGCCGAGCAGTGCGGCGATGCCACCGCTTTCGCTGCCCGCGCGAGTGCGGGTGGTGGTGTTGTCGACGCGCGCGCTGTCCGCGATGTTGATGCGGATGGTAACGATATCCCCGACGCGCGAGGCGCGCTGGTCGCGGAAGAACGCGCCCGCGCCGGTGCGAAATAGCGACGCGCCGCCCGGCGCGGTGTCGACCGGGCTGCCCGCGCCGGCACGGCCCGATGCGGCCGCGTTGCCGAGCGAGGGTTCTACGCGCGGCGCGACCGGGGCTTCCGCTTCGCTGAGGCGCGGCGGCTTGCCGACACTCTTGAGCCGTCCGACCGCGCCGCAGCCCGAAAGCATCGACGCCGCAAGGATGGCGGGGAGGAGATATTTCATGATTTCTGGCTCCCTTATGGGGCGATGAGGCGCACCTGGCCGGGTGTGTCGGCCACCGCGTTCAGCGTGCGGTTGGTGCTGAGGTTGAGGACGCGCACCATCTCACCCTTGCCCGCGTCGCCGAGCGCGCGGCCCGTCGCGGTGATCCGCAGGCCGCCGGAAAGGAGCGCGATGGTCACTGCCTCCCCACGCCGGACGATGCGCGGTGCGGCGATGTCGGCGGCGCGGACCGGACTGCCCGCGACTAGACGGCGCGTGGCCTCCTGTCCCGCGGCCTCGCTGGGCCGAGTCGCGCCGCGCGCGGCGGCGGGCGGAAGGGCGGCGGTGGTGAAGTCCGACGCGCTCAGCGTTTCGCCTTTCTCCACCGCGCGAACGAGGACGGGCGTGTCGGCTGCGGCCGGGGCGAGGGTCCCTGACGCGGCGAGCAGGGCAAGGGCAATCATCATCAGCGCAGCTGCGCCGAAGTGGCGAGCATCTCGTCGGCGGCCTTCACGACGCGGCTGTTCATCTCATAGGCGCGCTGCGCGGTGATGAGCGACGTGATTTCCGACACCGGATTGACGTTCGACGCTTCGACGAAGCCCTGTGTCAGCGTGCCGAACGAGGGCTCTCCCGGCGTTGCGACGGTCGGCTGCCCGGACGCCGCGGTTTCGAGCAGCAGGTTCGAGCCGACCGCTTCCAGTCCGGCTTCGTTGATGAAGGTCGCCAGCTCGAGCTGGCCGACGGTCTGCAACTCGGTCTGGCCCGCGACCTTGACCTGCACTTCACCGGTCTTGGACACGATGACGTCCAGCGCGCCTTGCGGAATGGTGATGTCGGGCTGAACGCGATAGCCGTCCGTCGTCACCAGCTCGCCCTGATCGGACAGCTGGAAGGAACCGGCGCGGGTATAGGCCAGCTCGCCGGACGGCATCATGATCTGGAAATAGCCCGGGCCGTCGATCGCCATGTCGTAGCGATTGCCGGTGTTGGTGAGCGCACCCTGCTCGGTGATGCGGTAGACGCCGCCGGTGCGCACGCCCGCACCGATCTGGATGCCCGACGGCACCCGCGTGCCGTCCGCGCTGGTGGCGGCGCCGGGGCGCGATACCTGCTGGTAGAGCAGGTCCTGGAACTCGGCCCGCTGCCGCTTGAAGGCGGTGGTGTTCATATTGGCGATGTTGTTGGAGATGACGTCGACATTGGTTTGCTGGGCCAGCATGCCCGTGGAGGCGATGGAAAGCGAACGCATGGGAACTCCTTTGCGAAATCAGGAATGGATTGGGGTCAGCCGATGCGGCCGAGGCGATTGATCGCCTGCTTGCGCATGTCGGCCATGTCTTCGGACAGGCGCCGGCTGGTCTGGTAGGACCGCATGATGTCGACCATGTTGGTGGTCTCGACGATGGGCTCGACGTTGGAGCCTTCCACGCCGCCGCGGCGAAGCTTGGTCTCCGCCGCGGTCATGAAACGTCCGCCCGTGCCCGTCAGCATGCCGTCGCCGCGTACTTCGAGCATATTCTCATTGGCGAAATTGGTGACGGCGAGGCGGCCGAGCGGCGCGTCCCCGGCCATCACCGTCCCGTCCTGCGCGATGGCGACGTTGCGCATCTGGTCCGCCGGCACATTGATCGCACGGCCATTCTCGTCGAGAAGGCGCTGCCCGCCGGAGGTGGCGAGATCGCCATTGTCGAGGATTTTGATGAAGCCTGCCCGCGTATAGGCGGTGGTGCCGTCGATGTTCTGGACATTCAGATAGCCGGGGCCTTCGATCATTACGTCCAGCGGGTTGCCGGTCGACTGGAACGAGCCCTGCCGCGTGTCGTGGATCGCGCCGTAGTCGAGCACGAAGCTGGTCTTGCGGGCATCCTCGATCGGAGCCTGCCGCGCCTCTTCCACATATTCGTGGAACAGCGCCTGTTCGCGCTTGAAGCCGACCGTGTTGGCATTGGCCATGTTGTTCGCCGTGATGTCCATCTGCCGGCGCAGGGCCTGCTCGTGGCTCAGCAGAACGAAGGATGAAACGTCCATTCCGGGCACCTTGCTGAAAAAGATCGCGATAAACGGCGCTAGGCACAAATTGCCGTGCGTCCCTCCTATAATAGAGGCGTGAGCGCCAAAGCGGACGCGGCCAGCATCTAATCGACGCTCCGGTCCATGGTTCAAAGGGGAATGAATGTGGCGAGTGACGCGATCATTGACGTGACGCCGTTGGAGGTGCGCAAGGACAAGCCGAAAAGCCGCACGAAGCTGCTGATTTCGGGCGCCTGCGCGGCGCTGCTTCTCGCGGCCGCGGGCAGCGGGACGTTGTGGATGCTGCGCGACAAGGAGGGCGGGCATGAGGCGACCACACCGGCTGCGTCGGCGGGTACCGACAGTGCATCCTATATCGAAGCGCCGACCGTTACGGTGAATCTGCGCAGCGGCGACGGACAGACGCGCTTCCTGAAGCTGCGTTTCATTCTGGTCGCCGCCGATGCCGGCAAGGTGGACAGCATCAAGGAACGCCTGCCGGTCGTGCTCGACGCGCTGCAGCCCTTTCTGCGGGAATTGCGCCCAGAGGATCTCGCCGGGTCCGCCGCCGTCTTCCGCATCAAGGAGGAGATGATGTCGCGCACCGCTCAGGCGCTTGGCGCGGGCACGGTGCGCGACGTGCTGATCCAGGATCTGGTGCAGCAATGAGCGGGGATTTCGACGACTTCGTTCTGCCCGACCCGCCCCAGATGGTGCCGGGCGCGGGCGATACCTTCGATCAGGCGGGCATCGACGCGCTCTTCGGGTTTGCCGACGCCGGCCCGCAGCAGCCCAAGAGCGGGCTGAAGGCGGTCATCGAGTCCAACGTCATCAGCTATGAGCGGCTGCCGATGCTGGAGGTGGTATGCGAACGCATGGTGCGGACCTTCGCGACCTCGATGCGCAACCTTACCTCCGACGCGATCGACGTCAGCCTTGAGGAGATCACCTCGACCCGCTTCGGCGAGTTCATGAACCATGTCGCGCTGCCCGCAATGTTCGGCGTGTTCAAGGTGCGCGAATGGGAAAACTTCGGCGTCGTCACGGTCGATTCCGGCCTGATCTACGCCGTTGTCGACGCGCTGCTGGGCGGGCGTCGCGGCAATGCCTCGATGAAGGTCGAGGGGCGTGCCTTCACGACCATCGAAACCCAGCTGGTCTGGAAGATGGTCGAACTGGCCCTGGAGGAGCTCTCGCGCTCGTTCGAGGCGGTCGAACCGGCGACGATGGAGTTGGAACGGATCGAGGCGAGTCCCCGTTTCGCGGCGATCGCCGGCCCGAGCAACATCACCGCCGTCGCCACGTTCCGCGTCGATATGGAAGGACGCGGCGGCAAGTTCAGCGTGCTGCTGCCCTATGCCACGCTCGAACCTGTCCGCGCGAAGCTGCTGCAGCGCTTCATGGGCGAAAAGCTCGGCCGCGACCGCATGTGGGAAACCCATATGGCGAGCGAGCTGATGAACACCGCCGTGACCGTGGACGTGGTGCTCGGCGAAAAACTGATGCCGCTGCGCGACGTCACCGGCCTGAAGGTCGGCCAGACCCTCTCGCTCAACCGCAGCCCCGATGACGCGCTTCAGGTCCAGTGCGGCGGAATGCCGCTGGGTCAGGCGCATATCGGCCAGCGTTCCCGCAATATCGCCATCCGCATGGCAACCGACATCTCCAAAGGATTTTCCCGATGACGTTTGTGACTTTCAGCAATGCGATCACGATGCTGCTGTGCGTGGCGGTGATCATCCAAACCCTGCGCATGGCGAATAGCATTCGCGACCTGCGTTCCACCTCGCTCAGCGACAGCGTCGCGCAGCTCGAACGCGCGACGGGACAGGCGAGGACGGTGCTGGGCGAGCTCAAGACGCTGCTCGCCACCGACGTGATGGCGCAGAGCCGCGGCGCTGCCAGCGGTGCGGAATTGCGCGACGAACTGTCGGTGATGATCGGCATCGGCAATTCGGTGGCCGATCGCATCATGGAAGCAGTCGCGGCGCAGAATGACGGCAATTCGGCGGAAAGCGCTCCCAAAGAGGCATCCGCCCGTCGTCAGGGACCGCGTAAGGCGCGCGGACGCGCGGCCTCGGGCCGACGCAAGACGCCGGCGGCTGCGGTCACTTCAGTGACCGCCGATACGCCGGTCGCGGGGCACGCATGAGGGTGCTCAAGGCTCGCGCTTTGCCTCTGCCGGGAGGCGGAGGCACCGACCTGTTCCATTATGCGCGCAGGCCATCCATCCTGTTGCTTGGCGCGGCCGCCGTCGGCGTCGTCGCCAATGCGCTGGCGCTCGCCGCTCCGCTCCAGTCGGACGCGGCACCGCCCAGCCGCCTCGGCGTTTCGCTGCAGGACGGTATGGCGCAGCGCGACCGCACGCTGGCGGAGGAGAAGCGCAAGCTCGACATGCGCGAGCAGGCGGCTAAGGCCGGCGAGGCGCGGCTCGCGGCGGAAATGCGCGCGCGTCAGGGGCAGCCGGGCGGTGTCGATCCACAGCGGGGGGCGCCGGTCGAAGCGAACCAGCCCTATGACGACCTTGCCCGTATCTACCAGACGATGAAGCCCGCGCGCGCCGCGCCGATCTTCGAGAAGCTGGATCTGGAGGTGCAGACACAGGTCGCGCGTCGAATGCGGGAACGGTCGGCGGCATTGCTGATGGCGGCGATGAGCCCCAACGCAGCCGCGGAGCTCACCATGTCGCTCGCCGGGCGCAAGGTGATCCAGCAAAGGCCGCAGACGGCGGTCCGGTCCGCGCCATCCCGGCCACGAAGTTCACCGGCAGGCGGTCCGCCGACAGCCGGAAAATAGGCGCAAAGGAAGGCCGCTTCCAATCCCGGAAGCGGCCTTTTCTATTGTCCGAAGCAGCGAAAATCAGGCGGCCAGCGCCGATACCTTGACGATCAGCACCCGGGCGATCGCCGGATCGACGCGGCGCAGGGCAGGGGCCAGCGCCTCGGAAAGCCGGCGGACGTCCACCGGAGTGAAGGGGGAGGCGTGAAGACGCGCGAACTCGATCGCGGCGCCAAGCCCGGCGGCGCGCAATTCGGGTGTCCGCCGCGCCAGGTCCGCGGCCCCCGCAGTGTCCCGCGCCTCCAATACGATCGATACGCGCAGCACCCCGTCGATGCGGCCGGCATCGACGATCGGCACGCTGATTTCGTCCATCGCGACGAACCGCTCGGCAGGCGCCTGCTGGGCATGGCCGGGAACGGCGCCCGCGACGGACGCGGCCACAAAGGCGCTGATGGTCAGGGCGGAACGGGTCATGACTTACTCCGGATCGGACGCGGCGTCAGATTGTGACGGCCCCTTCGACCGCCCCGGCGCGCTTCTTCTTCTATAATAGAGGAGAATATCTCGAGGCAGGTGAAGATGAGCAGCGACCAGCGGCCCGGCAAGGTCCGGGTCTTTTCCTCCCAGGCGGCGGAGGCCCCTCCGACGCGGCGGCGCGACGACCCGTCGCGGAGCGAGGTTCCGTCCGGAGCGGAGACGGCGGCGCCGCCGTCCCCGTCCGCGCAGGCCACGAATGTCGCGAGCCCGAATCGAAGCATCATTCTCGCCGTCACATTCCTGTCGGGATGCGCGATCGGCGGCGGCGTGGCCGCATGGCTGGGCCTGATTCCGGGAGCCGCCCTGTGAAGCGGGTGGTGTTGCTGGCTTCGGCCGCGATGCTCGTCGGCGCGGACCTTCCGCAGCCGGTCAAGCCCGCTTTGCCCGCCGCCCGTCTGCCGGGTTTCGCCGCCAATCTGGCGCAGCAGCCTGCGATCAGCGGTCCGGATAGCTGGCGTATCATCCCGCAGAGCGACGCGTGGCATGCCCTCGCCACGGCACGGCAGGCGGATCGCCAGCAGGGGCGCTGGGACTATGCGCGCAGCCTGATCGGGCAGGAGCGCGGCGCCGAGGCGCTCGGCGTGCTCGATGTGATGCGCCAGGACGATCCCGATCTGTCTCTGGTCGATGCTTATCGGCTCGCGCTGGGCGCAGCGTTGATTCAGCTCGGGCGGTTCGACGATGCGCTGGCCGAACTGTCGGCATCGACGCTCGCCGGTAATGCCGAAGCCTGTCTCTGGCGGATGCGGGCGTTGTCCCTCGGCGGGTTCGCCGAACAGGCACTGGAACAGATGCGATGCGCAGCACCTGCCCTGGCGGGAGCCCGCCGCAAGGCCTTTGCGCTGGCGGCGGCGCGGGCTGGCATTGAGGGTGGCCGGCCGGCCGATGCGCTGCGCTGGCTCAGGGGCGTGCCCGATCGCGATCCTGCGGCCAATCTCTATCGCGGCCGGGCGGAGCTGGCGCTGGGGCAGCCGGATCAGGCGCGCTTGCGCTTCGCGCGCGTCGAGCACTCGGGCAATATGGCGCTACGCATGGACGCCCGCCTGAGCCAGATCGAGGCGGAGCTGGCCAACCGATCGCTGGCCGCTGACGCGGCGCTCAAGCGTTTGGCGGCGCTGCGCTACGCCTGGCGCGGCGACGCCATCGAAGAACGGGCGTTGCGGCTCAGCTATCGACTCAACGCCGAACGCGGCGATATCCGGGGATCGCTGGCCGCCGGCGCGACGTTGTTCCGCTTCTTCGACGCCGGGCGTCAGGGCGCGGATTTCCTGCCCGGTCTTCAGGCGAAATTGACGCAAGCGCTAGACCCGGCGCGCAAATTGCCGCTGGCTCAAGCGGCGGGGCTTTATTGGGATTATCGCGACCTGTCGCCCGGCGGCGCGGAGGGGGACCTTCTGGTCAACCGGCTTGCCGAGCGATTGCAGGCGGCGGGCATCTACGCCCGCGCAGCCGATCTTCTGGAATATCAATTGTTCAACCGTGCGGGCGATCTGGCGCGCGGCCCTTTGTCGGCCCGGGTGGCGAGCCTGCATGTTCTGGCCGGCCGGCCGGACCGGGCGCTCGATCTGTTGAAGCGGTCCGCTGACCCCGCCTATCCGGATGCTATGATCCATGCACGTAAGCGGGTTGAGGCCGTGGCGCTGACTCAGGTCGGACGCGTCTCCGAGGCTTTCGTCGTGTTGCAGGAGGTTCCGGGTGCCGCGGCGCTTCGAGCGGAAATCCTCTGGAAGCGGCGCGACTGGCAAGGACTGGTCGCGGAAACCGCTGCCGTCTTGCCGCGCCCCGGCGCGCTGAGCGAGGTCGATCAGGCGGTGGTGCTGCGCCACGCCATTTCGCTCGCCATGCTCGGCCGCGAGGACGGGCTGGCGGCGCTCCGCAGCCGCTATCAGGCGAGCTTCCGGGGCCTCCGGACCGCGCCGGTGCTCGATATGCTCACCGGGGTACCCGGCTCGGTCGATCCGGACATGCTGGCGCGCGCCATGGCCGCCATGCCTGGCGCCAGCCCGGCGGGCGACATCGCCGCGCTTCTTGAGCAGGCACCCGCGAAGGTAACGGGATAGGGCAGGATGGCCGGCGCCCTTTTCAGGGGGGCGGCCATGAATGCGGACGGTGCCGGCGCAGCGATCTCGCCGCGACCGACCACTCTTGAGCTCATATTTGTCGCTGGCGCTGACAGGCCGCTCACAGACGCCCGTGCGTCGCGGCGTATCGTATCAGGATGCCCTTAAGGGCGCGGAGATCGAGGCGATCTTCCCGCGGACCGCGGCATGCCGGGCGGCGCGGCCGTCCTCCGGGGACCGACCGCGCCGAATCTCGCATCAGTCGAGGAACTTGGCGAGGGACAGGCTGGAGAGCTGTGAGAAGACCGAATAGGACGCTTCCAGGATGGTCTGGCGCTGGGAGATATTGAGCGCGACCTGCCCCAGATCGGCGTCCTCCACCGAACCGATCACGTCGGTCAGCAGGATCTCGCGGTCCTTGGCGCGGGTCTCCATCATCTGGACCTGATTCTGCTTGCGGCCATTTTCGGCATTGGTCGCGCGCACATCGATCAGGCCGGTGTCCAATTCGTCCAGCGACTGACGGATAGCAACCTTCTGCGCATCGGTCAGCCGGTCGCCAAAGGGACCCGCGGCCGCCAGCGTCTGGAATGCCGGGACCAGCTTTCCGCCGACGTCGCTGGCCACGACACCATATTCGACATCGACCCCGTCGCCGACCCGGGCCGACTGGCGCACCTTGTCGTTGATGAAGACGTCGGCGGGCGCCATGCCGGCCAGATCCGCCAGGGTTTCGGGTACCATCGGCAGGTCGCCGGTCTGCGATCCGGCAAAGATCGGGATCCCCGCCTGCGTCGCGTTCAGCGCCGCGCGCACATCGGCGAAGCTGCCCTCGATCAGGTCCTGCATGCCCGGAGAATCCCCGGTGCCAAGCGCCGTCAGGAGTTCCTTGCGCAGGTGCGACAGGCTGTCGTCGATCTGCGTGATGTTCGCGTCATATAGCGAGAGGGTGGTGTCCACCCGGCTCGCCACCGACTGATAGCTTTGCTGTTGCGACAGCAT
Organism: Sphingomonas sp.; assembly: GCA_035481255.1. Lineage (GTDB taxonomy): Bacteria > Pseudomonadota > Alphaproteobacteria > Sphingomonadales > Sphingomonadaceae > Sphingomonas. The sequence continues at coordinate 10,707 of DATIGZ010000139.1, forward strand.
CGACCGCGCGGACAGGGTCCGCACCGCGTCGATGCCCAGACCCGCATAGTCATGCGCCTTCTTGCCGGTGTTCAGCTGAAGCTGGCTGGCTCCCAGATTCTGCTGGGACCGCTGGATCGCTCCGGACAGCGTCCGTTGCAGGGGTATGGTCGCTACGCGTGTCATCGTTCGCAGTCCTTTCTGGGCTTCTGGCGCTTATCTCAGCATCTGGAGGAGCGTGTCGTACATTTCCGACGCGGTGGTCATGGCGCGCGCAGCAGCGGAATAGCTGTTCTGCAGCACCACCATCTGCGCCAGCTCCTCGTCGATGTTGACGCCGGCATAGCTGTCACGCCGGTTGATCGCGTCGTCGAGGCGCGCTGCCGTGCCGGCATGGTTGGTCTGCGCGAGCGAGGCTTCGGTGCCCGCGCCGCCGAGCAGGCGGCTGGCGAAGGTTTCGATCGTCGCCTTACCGTCCTTGCCGAAATCGAAGCTCCGGGCGAGCTCGTCGATGAACGCGTTGGCGCCCGACAGGTCACCTGCGCCGATCGCCTTGGTGTTCAACGCCGCGTCGAGCTGAAGCCGGGCGAGCGGAAGGTTGGATGCCTTCGCCAGGATGTCCGCGCGCACCTCCGCCCTGCCAAGCCCGCTGGCCACGCCGCTCAGGCCCGACAATGCCGAGAAGGACAGGCCACTGCCGTTGCGGCTGGTGGAGTCCGACGGGATCGAGATGGTCGATCCCGAACTGGCGCCGTTGGGCGTGAACTGGACGCGGCCCCTGGAATCGAGTGCGAAGCTGCCGAATCCGCCGAGCGGGCTGGCGTTCAGCTCGCTCATCAGGTCGCCGAAGGTCGGACCCGCCGATCCGGTCATGGTGTAGCTGGCGAGCAGCTTCCCCGTGGGATCGCGCAGTGCGATCTCGGTCGTTTCGCCCGGACCGAAGCCGTGCGGATCCGCCGCCGTGAAGCCGGAGGGGACGAGCGCGCTGCTGTCCGACCGGATCAGGTTGTTGAGGCCGAAGAACTGGGAAAAGCCGACTCCCGCACGGTCGCTGGGCGCGCCCGGTCCTTGGGCGATCGCGATGCCGTTGGCGCTGTCGGTTGCGCGGATCGACAGCACGTTGCCGGTGAAACTGGCGACGCCGGCGCCGCCGAGGCCGGCGTTGATCGCGGCCACCGCGTCATCGACGGTGGCGCCCGCGCCGAGCGCGTCGAAGTCGATCTCCACTTTCTGGACCAGCGTGCCGTCCGCCTTGGTGACGGCAAAGGTCGCCTTGCCGGTAAAGCCCAGCCGGTCGGTGCCGATCAGGCCGTTGGCTTCGCCGGTCAGGCTGTTGGGCGGCGGTACCGTGGTGCCCGCGTTGGAGACAGCGTTGAGGTTCTGCGCCAGCCCGGAGAAGAGCACGCCGAGCTGTTCGGAGAAATTGGGGAGCGCGCGGTCGCGCATGTCCAGCAGGCCGCCCAGCTTGCCGCCGATCGCGGCGGAATCGATCTGCTCGCCGGTCGATGCGCCCATCACGCCATTGTCCGACGCGAAACGGATGTCGATCGGCGGATAGCTGTTCTGCGACGTGCCCGCGCCGACCGGATAGCTCAGCTGGCGCAGCCGTTTGTCGAGCAGCACCTGACCCGCGGCGCTGTCGATGGTGACGCGTCCGTCGGGCTGCTCGCGTACCGTGATGTCGATCAGGCCGCTCAGTTCTTCCAGCGCGCTCATCCGCTGGTCGGCTGGTCCCGATGAGCTGCGCCCGAGACCGTCGAGCCGTGCCACTTCGCTGTTGAGGTCGTGGATCTGGCGCAACAGCACATTGGCGCGTTCGATGGTGTAGCCGACCTCGGTCTCGACGTCGCCGCGCAGGCTCGCCACATCTTTTTGCAGGCGGTCGATCGTGTCGATCGTGTCGGCGACGCTGCCCGTGAACAGCGCGACCGACTGGGTCGAGCCTTGCAGGCTGGTGATTTCAGCCGCGGCGGAGGAGAGCGCGGCAAGGCGTCCGGCGATGCCCGCGCTGGAATCCGGTGCGCCCAGCAGCGATTGCAGCCGGTCGAGATAGGAGGACGCCGCCTCCGACCGTCCGGCTGCGCCGCCGCGCTGATAGACCGCGTTCTCCAGGAACTTGTCGGCGACGCGCGACGGCTCGCCGACGACGACGCCGGACACGCGCCCGCCCGACACCCCGGTGCTCAGCGACACGCGTTCGCGCGCATAGCCGGGGGTACCCACATTGGCGATGTTGTTGGACACCGACCGCAGCCCCGCCTGCGAGGCGGCGAGGCCCGACATGGCTGAATTGAGAATCTCGTTCAGGGACAAGGCGGGTGGTCCTTCAACTGGCTGCTATGTGAGGTGGGCGGGCGCGATCGGGATCAGCGCTTCAGGTTGCTGACTTCCTGCAGCATGTCGTCGACAGTCGTGATGATCTTCGACGACGCGCTGTAGGCGCGCTGGAACAGGATCATGTTGGAGAATTCCTGCGCCAGATCGACGTTGGACGCTTCCAGCTTGCCCGCCGCGATCGTTCCCGCGCCCAGCGCGCCAGGCTTGTTGATCGCGAAGTTGCCGGAATCCTGTGACATCATATACGCGTTGCCGCCGATCCGGGTCAGCCCGTCCGGGTTTTGGAAGGTGGCGATCGGCAGCTGGTAGATCGCGCGCGAGGTGCCGTCCTCGAAAATGGCGCTGACGATGCCGGCGTCGGAAATTTCGACCGACGCGACCGTGCCCAGCATGCCGCCATCGACCGTGGACGACAGCAGCGCGGATTCGCTGCCGAACTGGGTGAGGCCGTCAAGCCCGTCGTCGCTGCCCAGCGTGAGGCGGATCGGGGTCGAACCGGCCTGGTTGGCCCATCCGATGTCGAGATTGGCGAACAGCGCCGGATCGGACCCGGCGAGGTCGAGGCTGCCGTCCGGATTGAACTTCACCGTGCCGCTCGCGAGCAGGCCGTTCGTGACCGGGGTGCCGCCGACGCTGGTGATATCGGCCGGGTTGCCGGAGATTTCCGCGACCCATTCATTGGCGGCGGTCTTCACGAAATTGAAGGTCAGGCGATGCGACGTGCCCTGCGCGTCATAGACGTCGACCGAGCGCGAGAATTGCGGCGAGAGCGCGCCCGACGCCATCGACCCTGGCACGTAGGCGCCGGTGATCGGTTCGGCGGTCGATTGCAGGTTGGCACGCAGCGAGATCTTGCTGGTCGGCATCGCCGATCCGGTCAGCGCGTTGGGGCGGATCGACTGGAGTGTATTGAGGTTGCCGTTGTCGACATAGTTGCCGTCGGCGTCCAGCGGCCAGCCCTGCAGATAATAGCCCGACGCGTTGCGCAGATAGCCCTGCGCGTCCGGCGTGAAGGAGCCGGCGCGGGTGAACGCGACTTCGTCGCCGGTGCCTGCGCGCACGACGAAGAAGCCCGATCCGTCGATGCCGATGTCGGTGAGGCTGCTGGATGCCTGGAGCAGGCCTTGCTTGGAGATCAGGGCCTTGGGCGTGGCCGCGACGCCGCCGGCCGAATAATTGCTGCGCGCGCGGCCGTCGGTCACGAGCGTCTGGAACTGCGCCGAAACGCCTTTGTAGCCGATGGTGTTCACATTGGTGATATTGTCCGCGACGGTCGCCATGGCGCTCGCCTGTGCCCCAAGGCCGGAGACGCCGGCATAAAGGGCGGAATAGAGGCTCATATCATTCTCCATGCGTAGGGGGCGTGCGCGGCATGCCCGACCTGGTTACGTGCCTATTGTAGGAGGGATTCTCGGGCGCCCGGTTTGGGCGGGTGCGAAAAATACGGTGCCCGGCAAAAGCTGCCGGGTCATTTCATCCTATAATCTGCCCATGGACTTTGTGGGGACAGTCGGATGACGCTTCGTATTTCGCTTCGTAACGGGGAACCGGTGATCGTGAATGGTGCGGTGCTCCGCTCGGTTGGCCGCACCGACCTCGCCGTCGAGAACAACGCCACCATTCTGCGCGGCCGCGACGTGATGAAGCCGGAGGAGGCCGACAGCCCGGCGCGCCAGCTCTATTTCGCCTGCATGATGGCCTATATCGACCAGAGCGACCTTCAAACGCATCAGGACGCACTGCTGGAGCGGCTCGAAAAACTGATGGAGGCGCTTGAGGCGCAGGAGGCCAAGGCGGTGTGCATCCGCTTTGCGCAGAAGGTTGCGACCGGCCAATTCTATCGCGCGCTCTCCGATTGCCGCTGGCTGATCGGTTATGAGGCGCAGGTTCTTCAGCGGGCAGCCATCGCCGCCTGATTTCCAGCATTTTGTCGTTCCGGGAGAACGTCCGATGACCACATTGGCAGCGGCGGCGGCGGGTCTGCGCCTGCTCAACCCCGATCGCCGCTACGGCCATGTCGTCGCCGTGCGCGGCGCGCTGATCGAGGTGGAGGGATTGGCGGGCGCCGCGCAGATCGGATCGCGCGTGCAACTCGATACGCCGTCCGGCCGCGTCGAGGCGGAGGTCACCGGGCTCGACCACGGTATCGCCCACTGTATGCCGTTCAGTGAGCCGCAGGGCATCGCGTCCGGCACGCGCGCCGACCTGGCGGCCAGTCAGTTTGGCCTGCGCCCCAGCGTGGGCTGGCTCGGCCGGATGGTCGACGGACTCGGCCGCCCGGTCGACGGCAAGGGGGCGATGGCGCAGGGCGCCGACATGCGCCCGATCAAATCCTCGCCGCCGCCCGCATCCGCGCGGGCGCGGGTCGGGGAGCGGCTCGGCACCGGTGTGCGCGCGCTAGACCTGTTCGTCCCGCTTTGCCGGGGCCAGCGCCTTGGCCTGTTCGCCGGATCGGGCGTCGGCAAGTCGGTGCTGCTGTCGATGTTGGCGCGCTGGACCGATTGCGACGTCGCGGTGATCGGCCTGATCGGCGAACGCGGCCGCGAGGTGCAGGAATTCGTGCAGGACGATCTGGGCGCGGAAGGCCTTGCCCGGAGCGTCGTGGTCGTGGCGACGTCCGACGAACCGGCGCTGATGCGGCGGCAGGCGGCGTGGACCACGCTGACCATCGCCGAATATTTCCGCGACCAGGGGCTCAACGTCCTGTGCCTGATGGATTCGGTGACGCGCTTCGCCATGGCTCAGCGCGAAATCGGCCTCGCCAGCGGCGAGCCGCCCGCGACCAAGGGCTATACGCCGACCGTCTTCGCCGAGCTGCCGCGCATGCTGGAGCGCGCCGGGCCCGGCCTTCCGGGGCAGGGGAGCATCACCGGCCTGTTCACGGTGCTGGTCGATGGCGATGATCATAACGAGCCGGTGGCGGACGCCGTGCGCGGCATCCTCGATGGCCATGTCGTCATCACCCGTCAGATCGCCGAGCGTGGCCGCTATCCCGCGATCGATGTGTTGAAATCCGTGTCGCGCACGCTGCCGCATTGCCTCTCCGACGAGGAGAACAGCGTTCGGCTCGCGGCGCGGCGCGAACTGTCCACCTTCCGCGACATGGAGGAGATGGTCCGGCTGGGCGCCTATCGTGCCGGTTCCAGCGCGGAGGTCGATCGCGCCGTCGCGCTCGCCCCGCGGATCGAGAC
>DATIGZ010000140.1:0-11274 GCA_035481255.1 Sphingomonas sp.
GTCCCGCGATACCCCAAAAGGACGCGCGCCAGCCGAGATGCTCGCCCGCCCAGGTGGCGAGCGGCACGCCGATGATCGTCGCCACCGTTAGCCCCATGAACATCGCCGCCACCGCGCCGGCCTTGCGCTCGGGCGGGACCAGGCTCGCCGCGACGATGGATCCGACGCCGAAGAATGCGCCATGGTTGAGCGAGGTGAGCACGCGCGCCGCGAGCAGCGTCCAGTATCCGTCGGCGATCGCCGACAAGAGATTGCCCAGCGTGAAGATCGCCGCGAGTCCGATCAGCAGCGTCCGCCGCGGCACGCGCCCGGTGGTCAGCGTCATCAGCGGCGCGCCGATCAGCACGCCCAGCGCATAGGCGCTGACCAGCAGTCCGGCGGCGGGGATCGAAACGCCGAGATCGCCTGCGATCACGGGCAGCAGGCCCATCGGCGCGAACTCGGTCACGCCGATGCCGAAGGCGCCCGCGGCGAGCGCGAGCAACGGGGGATTGAGCTTCATGGCGGTTCTTTCGGTTCAGACCAGCGGGGGATTCAGGCGGGCAAAGCCCTCCTGCTGCCGATAGGGGGTGTGAGGGTAGGGCGGCAGCACGTCGCTCGCCGCATCCAGCGTCGCGACCTGCTCGGGCGTGAGCGCCCATCCGACCGCGCCGAGATTCTGGCGCAACTGCTCCTCGTTTCGCGCGCCGATGATGACCGACGAGACGGTCGGGCGTTGGAGCAGCCAGTTGATCGCGACCTGAGGCACGGTCTTGCCGGTTTCCCCGGCGACCGCTTCGATCGCGTCGACGACGCGGTACAGATGCTCGTCCTCGACCGGCGGCGCGAACTGCTCGGTATCGTGCAGCCGGCTACCGGCGGGCACCGGGCGGTCGCGCCCGATCCTGCCGGTCAGGCGGCCCCAGCCGAGCGGGCTCCACACGAGCGCGCCGACGCCCTGATCCGCGGCGAGCGGCATCAGGTCGGCCTCGTACGCGCGGCCGATCAGCGAATAGTATACCTGATGCGCCACGAAGCGCGGCCAGCCGTGGCGGTCGGCGGCGGCGAGCGCCTTCATGAGCTGCCAGCCGGGGTAGTTGGAGACTCCGGTGTGGCGCACCTTGCCCTGCGCCACCAGCGTGTCGAGTGTCGCGAGCAATTCCTCGACCGGCGTATGCGCGTCGAGCGCGTGGAGCTGGAGGATGTCGATATGGTCGGTGCCGAGCCGCTTCAGCGAGGCGTCCACCGCCGCGATCAGCCGCGAGCGCGACACGCCCCAGTCGGCGGGGCCGTCGCCCATCGGCAGCCCGGTCTTGGTCGAGATCAGCACATCTCCGCGCCGGCCCTTGATCGCCTCGCCCAGCACTTCCTCGGAAGCGCCGTTCGAATAGACGTCGGCGGTATCGAACAGATTGACTCCGGCCTCGAGACAGATGTCGACCAGCCGCCGTGCTTCCGCCGCGTCGCTGGTTCCCCATGCGCCGAATAGCGGCCCGGTGCCGCCGAAGGTGCCGGTGCCGAAGCTCAGTACGGGTACGCGCAGCCCCGATGTCCCCAATTGCCGATATTCCATCCTGGCACTCCCTGATAAGCGTTGAACGCACAGATGGACGGCGGCGTTCTTGCCTTGTAGGGCACGGCAAAGCGAAGGATTTTTGCCTTGGACGCAAAGATGGAAAGCGGCGCGGATCGCGCGCGTTCACTCGAAGTGTTCGCCGCGGTCGCCGCGCACGGCAGTTTCTCCGCCGCCGGGCGCCTGCTCGGCCTCACCCCCTCGGCGGTCAGCCGCACCGTCGACCGGATCGAGGCGCGGCTCGGCGTCCGTCTGCTGCTCCGCACCACCCGCGCGCTCACCCTGACGGCGGAGGGACAGGCTTATCTCGGTGCCGCGCGCCGCATCCTCGCTGATCTCGACGACGCCGAACAGCAGATCGCCGATCAGGGTGCCCCGCGCGGTCGGCTGCGGGTCAGCGCGGCACTGTCGCACGGGCGGCTGTGCATCGTCCCGCTGCTGGGTGATTTCGTGCAGGCGCACCCGCACATTCTTGTCGATATCAGCCTCAGCGACGCCATCGCCGATGTCGCGGGCGGGCAGGCGGATGTCGCGATCCGCTTCGGGCCGCTCGCCGACAGCGGCCTCACCGCGCGCAAGATTGGCGAGACGCGCCGTGTGATCGTCGCGTCACCCGCCTATCTCGCGCGTCACGGTACTCCGCGCGTGCCGCAGGATCTGCACCACCATAACTGCCTCAACTTCAATTTCCGCAGGGTCGAGCCGGTCTGGCCGTTCTGCGACGGTGCCAGCGACTATGCGATGACCGTTACCGGCAATATCGAAGCGAACAATGGCGAGACTTTGGGCCAGCTCGCCGCCGCCGGCGTGGGTATTACCCGTGTCGGCGCGTTCAGCGTCGCGGAAGAGATCGCCGACGGTTCCCTCGTGCCGCTGCTCGAGGAGTTCAATCCCGGCGACGTTGAATCGATCCACGCGGTGTTCGTCGGCGGGGCCAACACCCCGGCGCGGGTCCGCGTCTTCGTCGATTTCCTGGGCGAACGGTTGCGGTAACGCTGCGGCGACGACATGTTTTGGTCGTAAAGCCATCCTACCCAGCCCGCGCCGCACCGTATTTTGAGGTTTCTTGTCCCAGCCGGCTTCCCCTGCGCCGTCGACGTTCGATCGGTTCCGCGACCGTTTTGGTCCGCGCGCCGGCGGGCTGGTGTTCGCGCTGCTGATCGAGGGGCTGGTGGTGCTGATGCTCCTCACGCTCGCGCCCACGCTGATCCAGCGCGAGGAAAAGACGCCGGACATGACGGTGTTTTCAACGCCGCCGCCTCCGCCACCACCGCCACCGCCGGCGCAGGAAGCCGCCCCGGCGGCAAGCTCCGCCGCCAAGCATATGCCGGTTCCGGTTCAGGCGCCGCCCAGCCCGACCGCGTCTATTCCCGACCCGGCGCGAGTGGTGGCGCCGGAGCCTCCGGCGATGCTCAACATTCCGCTCAACCGGATTCCTGACATCGCGTCGCTTCCTCGCGGTGCGCCTCCGGCGGCGCCGCGCGGTCCCGCTGCCGGGCCGCCCAACCTCGCCAGCCTGCCCGGCGATACCCCGCGCGTCGAAGGCCGCGGGCCGGGGGGCGAGGCGCTCTACGCCGCCCAATGGGTCCGCAAACCCTATCGAAGCGAGACCCTTGGCTATCTTTCCACCGCGCAAGGGCCGGGATGGGCGTTGATCGCGTGCCGCACCGTCGCCGATTTTCGTATCGAGGATTGTGTTAAGCTGGATGAATATCCCGAAGGGTCGAACATCGCCCGTGCGGTGATTGCCGCCTCATGGCAGTTTCGCGTCCGCCCTCCGCGCCTTGGCGGCCAGTACAAGGTCGGCGAATGGATACGGATCCACTTCGACTACGGGCTCACGCGGGAGCCGCCGCGCTGATCGTCCGGGCTGCCAGCGCGGCCCGAATTGCGACCGCCGCCACCGCAAGGGCTGCGATCGCCTCAAGCGCAGGGAAGGCGAAGGGCAGGGCGATGATCGCAGCGGCGAATGCCGGCAAAACCCATCGCGCCGCGCCGTGCAGCACGAACCGGTCGCGCACCAGCCACAGCGACAGGAAATAGGTGCCGAGCGGGATCGCCACCGCAAGGTCGCCGGCGCGCAGCCCGATGTTCGAATGGCCGCTCAGGATCTCGACCAGTACCGCGAACCCGGCGCCGACCGCCGCGCCCGAAGCGAACACGATCATATGGCCATAGCCCCATTGCAGCGCGTGGCTCAGCTTGTGGGTCGAAAGCTGCGGCTCGCGCGCGAAGTACAGCCACCACATCGCGAAGGTGATGACCAGCGCGGAGATGGCGGTGTGAACCAGCCGCACGTCGAAGCTGCCGTCCCATGCCTTTTCCAGCGCCAGCGTCGCGGCCAGCAGCACCTCGCCCAGAACGATGATCGTCAGCAGGCCATAGCGCTCGACGATATGGTGCGCGTGCCATGGCGTCATGCCCGCGCGCTCTGCGATGGCGGGCACCGCGAGCTCGATCAGCCAGCCCAGCAGAATCAGCGCGACGAACGCCGGCGATTGCGGGTCGCCCAGAATATAGAGGCCGATCCAATAGGCTTGGGCGATGGCGATCCCGGCGGCATAGCGCAGCGCGCAGGGCCGCCGTTCCGGATCGTGCCACGCCGCGCGCAGCCACAGCATGATCATCGCCACGCGCATCACCGCATAGCCGCCCATTACCAGACTGGTATCGAGCCGCTCCGCGAAACGTGCTGTGCCCGCCGCGATCAGCAGCGCGCCGCCCATGATCACCATCGTCAGCAGCCGGGTCGGGGCATCGTCATTGTCATAGGCCGACGCGAACCAGGTGAAGTTCATCCATGCCCACCAGATCGCAAAGAAGGTGAACAGATACCGGATCACCCCCTCGGCCGCGTGATCGGCGGCGACGGCATGGTGCAGCGACGCCGCGGCGGCGGCGATCGCGATCACCGTGACCAGATCGAACAGCAGCTCCAGCGGCGTGGCGGCGCGATGCGGTTCGTGCGGGTCGCGCGGCGTCATCGGCCGGATCGCTGCGTGTTTCATGCTTCCCCCTTCCAATGTTGGAACCCATCTGCTTTGCGGTGTCGTGATGCGTTCCGAATTCTCTCTGCCGATGCCCCGCGCCGACATTGACGCGAAGACGCGCGCAAAGTGTCAACTTTGTCAACTTGCGCCGCTGGCGGAGCGCTGCGCATGAACCCCGCCGCGCGCACCCGCACTGCGATCGAGTTGCTCGACGAGATCATCGTCGCCGCCCGCGACGGCGGCGCATCGGCCGATGTGCTGATCCAGCGCGGGTTCGCCGCGCGGCGCTACGCGGGCTCCAAGGATCGCCGGGCCATCCGCGGGCTGATCTACGATGCGATCCGCCTGTGCGGAGAGCGCCCGGATAGCGGGCGCGCGGCGTTGCTGGCACTGGCGGCCAGCGACCCCGCGCTCGCGGCGACGTTCGACGGTTCCACCTATGGCCCGGCACCGATCGGCGTGGATGAGGCGGCCGCGCGGCCCGGCACCGCCCCGGCATGGCTGACCGATGCGCTCGCCGCCTCCGGTATCGATGCGGATCAGGCGGCGGCGCTGCTTGGCCGGGCCACGCTCGATCTGCGCGTCAACACGCTCAAGGCCGATGTCGCTCAGGTCCGCGCCGCCTTGCCTGATGCCGTCCCGGTGGACGGTCTCGACGCCGCGCTGCGTCTTCCGTCCGACACCTCGGTAGAGGCGACGCAGCCGTATCTCGGCGGCTGGATTGAGGTGCAGGACGCGGGCAGCCAGATCGTCACCCTTGCGGCCGGGGCGCAGCCGGACACGCGGGTGGTCGATCTGTGTGCGGGGGGTGGCGGCAAGACGCTGGCGCTCGCCGCGGCGATGGCGAACCGCGGGAAGTTGCTCGCCACCGATTCCGACCGGGCCCGCTTGTCGCGGCTGATGCCGCGCGCCGAGCGCGCCGGGGTGTCGATCGTCGAGACTCGCCTGCTCAATCCCGGCCGGGAGAGTGAGCCTCTGGCCGACTGGACCGCAACTGCCGACGTGGTCCTGATCGACGCGCCCTGCTCGGGCACGGGGACCTGGCGGCGCAATCCCGAAGCCCGCTGGCGGCTCACCCCTGCGCGGCTTGCCAAGCTGGTCGAGACGCAGGCGCGGCTGCTTGATGTCGGCGCGGCGCTGGTGAAGCCTGGGGGCGCGCTCGTCCACATCGTGTGCTCGCTGCTCGATGCCGAGGGGAAGGGGCAGGTCGAGGCTTTCCTTGCCCGTCACCCGGAATGGGCAGCCGCGCCGCTTGCGCTTCCGTTGGGGACGCCGCATGGACCGGGGATGCGCCTTACCCCGCTGTCCCACTCGACCGACGGCTTTTTTGTCGCGAAGCTCCGGCGCCCATGGTAGCTCTGCGTGTTCCACGTCCGGAGTCCCTGATGCGTATCACTCTCGTGTCCGCCGCCGCCGCGCTCGCGCTGCTCAGCGTTTCGACCTCGCTCTACGGCCAGCGCGCCGACGATCAGATCGACGCGCGCTCGGTGGCGCTGCTCGAACGCGGCAAGGCGGCGAAGGCGGCCGGCAATCTCGATGGCGCCAACGATTTGATCGAAAGCGCGCTCGCGGTCGATCCGCGCAACCGTCAGGCTTATATCGTGCTGGCCGAAGTGGCGCGGTCGCAGGGGCTGCCGGGCAAGGCGATCCGCTTCTATCGTGAGGCGCTGACGCTTGAGCCGAACGACGTCGTCGCGCTGCGCGGACAGGGCGAAGCGATGGTGCAGAAGGGCGCGGTCGAACGCGCCAAGGAGAATCTCGCGCGGGTGAAGACGCTGTGCGGCAACAGCTGCGCCGACGCGACCCAGCTCGCCGCCGCGATCGCCAAGGGGCCGCCCGCGACCGCGACCGCTCAGGCCACCGCTCCCGCGCCCGACGCGAAGAAGAACTAGGCCGACAACGCCCGCGCCAGCGCGACGAACTCGTCGACGCTGACCGTCTCGGCCCGCCGCGTAGGGTCGATCCCGATGCTTTCGGCGGTCTCGACCGCGCGGGGCACCGATTTCAGGCTCTGGCGCAGCATCTTGCGCCGCTGGCCAAATGCGGCCGCGGTCACCTTCTCCAGAACCGGGAAGCGCACGCCCGGCGGTTCCTCCCCCGGTACGATATGCACCACCGCCGACATCACCTTGGGCGGCGGCGTGAAGGCCGAACGGTGGACCGGCATCGCGATCTTCGCGCTGCTCCGCCACTGCGCCAGCACCGCCAGCCGACCATAGGCGTCGGTCCCCGGCGCCGCGACGATCCGCTCGGCAACTTCCTTCTGGAACATCAGCGTGAGGCTCGCCCACCAGGGTTGCCAGCTCGCGGACAGCCAGCCGACGGTCAACGCGGTGCCGACATTATAGGGCAGGTTGGAGGCGATGTGCGGCTTGCCCGCGAACAGCGCGGGCGCGTCCACCTCCAGCGCGTCGCCCTCGATCACGTCGAGCATGCCCGGAAACGCCTCGCCCAGCTCGGCCAGTGCGGGAATACAGCGGCGGTCGCGTTCCACCGCCGTCACCTTCGCCCCCGCTTGCAACAGCGCCCGGGTCAGGCCGCCGGGACCGGGACCGACCTCGAACACCTCCTGCCCGTTCAGATCGCCCGGCACCCGCGCGATCCGGTCAAGCAGCTGTGAATCGAACAGGAAATTCTGCCCCAGCGCCTTGCTGGCGCTCAGCCCATGTTTGCGGATGACTTCACGAAGCGGGGGAAGGGCGGTCACGCCTCGGCCAGTGCCCGTTTCTCGGCCGCCTGACCAGCCATGCGGATCGCCGCGATCATCGCGCCGGGCTCGGCCTGATCCAGCCCGGCGATGCCGAACGCGGTGCCGTGGTCGGGCGACGTGCGCACGATCGGCAGCCCCAGCGTCATATTGACGCCCTCGTCGAAATGCAGCGTCTTGAGCGGAACCAGCGCCTGATCGTGATAGAGGCAGATCGCCGCGTCATAGGTGGCGCGCGCGCGGGCGTGGAACATCGTGTCGGCGGCGAGCGGCCCGACCGCGTCAATCCCTTCCGCCTGCAACTGGCGGATCGCCGGTTCGAGGATATCGATCTCCTCGCGCCCGATCGCGCCGCTCTCTCCGGCATGCGGGTTGAGGCCGGCAAAGGCGAGCCGCGGCGCGTCGATCCCGAAGTTGCGCGACAGGCCGCGCGCCGTCACCCGTGCCTTGGCGACGATCAGCTCGATCGAGATCGCCTCGGGCACATCGGCAAGCGGGATATGCGTCGTCACCGGCACCACGCGCAGCGTCGGCCCGGCGAGCATCATCACCGTATTCTCGGGCGCGATGCCACAGCGTTCGCCGACGAATTCGGTCTGGCCCGGATGGGTGAAGCCGATGCGGTAGAGTTGCGCCTTGGACACCGGACCGGTCACCAGCGCACCTGCCGCGCCCGATCGGGTCAGACCGGTGGCAAGCTCGAGGCTGTCGAGCGCGCAGCGCGCGCCCGCATCGTCGGGCTGGCCGGGCACGATCGCATCGGAAGCGGCAACGGTGAGGACCGGCAGCGCCTCACCGAACACGGCGCGCGCCTCGTCCGGGTTGGCGATTCCCGCGACCGGACCGTCCCAAACCGTTGTGATCGCGCGCGGATCGCCCACCGCGAAGAACACCGGCAGCGCCTGCAGCTCGCGATCGCGCCACGCCTTGGCGAGGATCTCCGGTCCGATCCCGGCAGGGTCGCCCATGGCGACCGCAAGGGGGCGGACCGGCGTGCTCACCGCTTAGCGATAGTCGACGATGGCGTCGCGGCGCAGGTCACGGAGCAAGCGCTGGGCGCGAAGGTTGGTGCGGGTCTCTTCGATCTGCTCGCGAATCGCTTCGGCATCGGGCAGCGCCGCGGTCTTGGGATCGTCGCGTCCGCACAGCACCAGCGCACGCACGCCTTCCTCGGGTGAGCCGAAGGGCGGCGTCGATTCGCCGATTTGGAGCTTAAGGACGATATCCTGCAGCTGCGGCGGAAGATCGCGCGCGCGAACCGAGTCATTGTCCACGACCTCGGCGCCCAGCGTTTCGGCGGCCTTGCCCACCGCGCCGCAACCGGCGGTCGATTTCAGCACCGTCGCGAACTCCGACGCCTTGGCCTGTGCCTGCGCCTGCGTGGTGCCCGCCGGGAACTTAACGGTGAGCTGGCGCAGGCTGAGCTTGGCGTCGCGCGGGTCGGCGGTCAGCACCTGACGCTTGTCGACGAGATAGAGGACCGAGAACCCGCCCGGCACCTCGATCGGCCCGGCGACCTGGCCGACCTGCATTTGCTGAGCCGCCTGCGCGAGCTGTGCCGGCAGCATCGCGGCGCGTACCCAGCCAAGGTCGCCGCCCGATGCGCGCGTCGTCGCTTCGGAGAAGCGCGCGAAATACTCGAACGGCCGGCCCTGCTGCATCTGCTGGATCATCTGCTGCATCGCCTGAAACACCTCGCCCTGCCGCTCGGGCGTGGCGGAGATGTAGATTTCGCGAAGCTGGAACTCCTCGGTCCCCTGCGCGTCCTTCAGACGCTGGATGATCGCCTCGACCTCTTCGGTGCCGACGTTGATGTGGATACCGACTTTGCGCTGGATGACGCGCTGCCAGGCGATTTCGCCTTCGATCTGGCGCTTGAACGAGCGTTCGGACGCGCCGATTTCGCGCAGCCACGCGCGCATCTGTTCGGGCGTGCGCTGGTAGCGCGCTGAGATTGACGCGAAGCTGCGGTCGATCTGGTCGGCGCCGATCGTGATGTCGTTCGCCTTGGCTTCCTGAATCTGGATCGTCTCGTCCGTCAGCAGGCGCAGCACCTGAAGCCGCAGCCGGTCCTGCTCCTCAGCGGTCAGCTTGAGCTGATTGAGCGCCACGAACAGCGCGAAGCGCTGATCGATATCGGTGCGGGTGATGACATAGCCGTTCACCAGCGCGGTCGGCTTGCGCACATTGGGATCGGGCTTGTTGAAGAGCTGAAGCTCCTTCGGCAGATCCAGATTGGCGGCGCTCGACGGCGTTTCTTCCGCCGCCGGTGCGGCGGGCGCGGTTGGCGCGGTCTGCGCGGCGATCGCGGCACTGCCCGCAATGCCAAGGATCAGTGCTGCCGAACGGCAGAAATGTACGACCTTCAAAGTCATTCTCACCTGTACCTGAAACCCGTTCCCGTTGAGGGGGAGTGCGGCGTGTAATCGCCAATTGTGCCTGAACTGGGGCTTAGCGCCCCAAATTCTTGAGCGCCAGCGTCAACAGATAGCTGTTGCCGCGGCGCGCGTCGCCGGTGGTCTGATAGTCGCGCTTCCAGGTCAGACCGAGCCGCAGGCAATCATCCTCATATTCGAAGCCGAGGCGATGGCGGACCGGTTCGAACCCGTCGGACAGCGAGGTCGGATCCTCCTCGCGGTCGGTGAGGTCGATCACCGCCGAGCCGAACACCGACCAGAAGCGCGCGACCTTGACCCGTGCGCCGACGCGCGCTTCCTCGCGGTCCTGCAGATCCTCGAGCGCGAAATCGACATTCCGGTTGAGCCGCAGATAGCCGATCGTCGCGAAGGTATCGCGCGAGCCCACCGTCGCGTCGATTTCGTTGCGGCGAACGGCGATATTGTCCTTGTCGAGCCGGTAGCGGTGCGTGAAGGTCAGGAAATCCTTGTAACGCACCACCGTGCGCCCGACGATGTCGGACAGGCGGTCGGTCATCCCGGTGCCGTCGGGCAGGATCGTCGGGCGCGAATCGAGGCGGTAGCTCTGGCCGATATTCGCCTCGACCGAGAGGCCGGGCAGATAGAGCGCATAGTCGAGCCCGAAGGTGAAGCGCGTCGAATCCTCGAACCGGTCGTAACCGGGAAAGCGATTGAGCGCGAACAGGTTCGAATCCTCGAGATCGACCGAGCGCGCGTCCTCGTTGGGAATATCGAAATTCTCGATCCGCGGCGCCGCGACCACCTGAAAGCGCGGCGTGATCCGCTGCACGCCGCCGAACGCCTCGCCGATCAGCGGCCATTTCATGTCGAGCGCGAGGGCGCCGATCGCGCGGCCGCGAAACCCCTCAAGCCCGCGATAGCTGACCTGGCTGGTCGCGGCGATATCGTCGGTATTGTAAAGGTCGCCGCGGCCATAGGCGGTCAGGGTGATTTCCTGCCCCCACGCGGTGAGCTTGCGCAGGTCGTAGCGCAGCGAGGCGAAGGCGCGTTGCGTGTCCTGTCCGCTGGCCCGTCCGATCGCGAGGCTGTTGAGCTGAAGCTCGAACCGCCCGCCTTCGAGCAGCGACTGGCCGAAGCGCAGGCGATAGTCGATTTCGGGCAGCGCAACCGGCTGAAGGCCCTGGCTTTCGGTGGGGCGCAGCGTCTGCACCGCCCAGCCGTTGATCGACAGCAGCGAGTTGCGGTCGATCCGCTCGATCCGGACATTGTTGCGCAGCCGGTCGTCGCTGGAGATGTCGTAGCGACGCAGGAAGGTGCGGTCGCTGGCCACTCGCATCGATCCGCTGACGCTCCAGTTGGGATCGAGCTGGAACCGCCCCGCCGCGTCGAGATAGCCGCGGAAGGCATATTCGCTCGACACCGACGGCGTCGGCGAGACGAAGTCGTCGCTGCGGCGGCTGTAGGTGCCGTAGCCGGTGACGCGGAACGCGCCGTTGCCGGTCAGCTGGCGGTATTCGCCGCGCAGCATCGGCAGCGCGTTGGTGAAGACGTGCGGCGTGACGGTGACGTCGCGATTGGGGCCGAGGCTGAAATAATAGGGCAGGGCGACCTCGAACCCGTTCACCGCGTCGAGGCGGATAGCGGGGG
>DATIGZ010000141.1:0-17996 GCA_035481255.1 Sphingomonas sp.
CTGGGCAACGCCGTCGACGTCTCGGCCTTCGTGCTGGCGGACGGTCGGCGGATCACCGTGAAGCAGGGCTGGCGCGGCAGCGGCGAGGAGCGCGATTTCCTGCGCGCCGTCCACCGTTCGGCGTGCCGGCGCTTCGCGACGGTGCTGAGTCCCGACTATAATGCCGCGCACCACGACCATCTCCATCTCGACATGGGGCGCGGCCCTTTCTGCCGCTGATCTTTTGATTTAAGAGCCTCGGATGACAGACACCAAAGTCCCTTCGCGCGTCTTTCCGCGCGCACGCCAGGATGCCGAGACCGCCGCGACCGGCGTCTCCACGCCGCAGACCGAGCATCCCGCCTATCGCCTCGCTTTTCAGGACATGGATTTCCTGCTGCGCGAGGATCTGCGTCCGGTGCGCTTCCAGCTCGAGCTGCTCAAGCCGCAGCTGCTGATGGACGAGGCGAAGATCGCGTCGATGTTCGTGATCTACGGCTCGGCGCGCATCCCGGAGCCGGCCAAGGCGCAGGCGCTGCTCGACCTCGCCACCGATGACCAGTCGCGGCGGATCGCCGAGCGGCTGATCGAGAAGTCGAAATATTACGACGTCGCGCGTCAGCTCTCGAACCTCGCGAGTTGCTATCCGCTCGATGAGGACGGCAAGCGCCATTTCGTGGTGTGCTCGGGCGGTGGCCCTTCGATCATGGAAGCGGCCAATCGCGGCGCGGTCGACAAGGGCTGCGAATCGGTCGGGCTCAACATCGTGCTGCCGCACGAGCAGGCGCCCAACGAATATGTGACGCCGTCGCTGTCCTTCCAGTTCCACTATTTCGCGCTGCGCAAGATGCACTTCCTGCTGCGCGCGCGCGCCGTCGCGGTGTTCCCCGGCGGATTCGGCACCTTCGACGAATCGTTCGAGCTGCTGACGCTGATTCAGACCGGCAAGATCGCGCCGATCCCGGTGTTGTTCTACGGCAAGGACTTCTGGAACCGCGTCGTCAACTTTGAGGCGCTGTGCGAGGAGGGCGTGATCTCACCGCGCGACCTCGACCTGTTCCACTTCTGCGAAACCGCGGAAGAGGGCTGGGAAATCGTCCAGAAATTCTATGCCGAGAAGAATGGGGCGGACCAGAACGGGGGCTGAGGCCCCCGTCCAGCCAGCCTCAATGGGCCTTTTCGGCCGCCTTCGCCGCTGCCGGATCGACCGACGGAGCGCCGCTGGCCGGAGTGGCCGCGTTCGACAGCTCGGTCGAATTGGCGTCCGGCGCCGCGGCGTTGCCCGCTTCCGCGCCGGCGGCGGGTGCCGCTTCGGCCGCGGGGAGCGGCAGGTTCGAACCCTGCGCGTTCAGATAGGCGATGACGTTGGCGCGTTCCTGCGGATCCGACAGGCCCGCAAAGGTCATCTTGGTGCCGGCCGCGTATTTGCGCGGGCTGGCGAGCCACTGATCCATCGCCTCGAAGGTCCAGTTGCCCGGCACGCCCTTCAGCGCTTCGGAATAAGCGAAGCCCGCGACATGGCCATGGGCCTTGCCCATCGACGCCCACAGGTTCGGGCCGACGCCGTTGGCGCCGCCGCTGGTGATGGTGTGGCACGCGGAGCATTTGGCGAACGAGGCCTGCCCCTTGGCGGCATCGGCCTTGGCCAGGCGGTTGGCGATCGGCTCGACCGCCGCCGCGCCGCCGCCGCCTTCGGCGCCGTCCGCGCTCTCGACCGGATAGCCTTCCTTTTCGGGCGCGCCGCTATGATAGATCATGCCGCTGGCGATCGACAGGCCGAGCGCCGAGGCACAGCCGAACAGGACCCAGCCTGCGATCGTGTTCATGCGATTGTCCATTGCGCGCCTGTATGCCCCGAAGTTGTAAGTTTGGGCGTTCCTTTAGAGTGGCCTTTTGCGCATCGCAACCCGGGCTTGCTCGGCTTCTTCCACCCGGCTAATCGCGCCCGCCAATGGAACATTTCGCCGCGCCCGCACGTCCGATCGTCGAACGCATGACGCAAGCCGCGCTTGCCGAGCCCAAACGCGCGGTCGCGTTTCAGGGCGCGCCGGGTGCCAATTCGCATATGGCGGTGCTGGAAGCCTTCCCCACCGGACTGCCGCTGCCCTGTTTCAGTTTCGAGGACGCGATCGACGCGGTGCGCGAAGGCAAGGCCGATTGCGCGATGATCCCGATCGAGAATTCGCTGCACGGCCGCGTCGCCGACATCCATTTCCTGCTGCCCGAATCCGGACTGACCATCATCGGCGAGCATTTCCTGCCGATCCGCTACGCGCTGATGGGCCTTGGCGAGCGATCGGGCGTGCGTCAGGCGATGAGCCACCCGCAGGCGCTGGGGCAATGCCGCCACTGGCTGAAGGCGCAGGGGATCGCGCCGCTCTCCTATCCCGACACCGCCGGCGCCGCCGCGGTCGTCGCCGAAGCCAATGATCCGCAGGTCGCCGCGCTCGCCCCGCCGGGCGCCGCGCCGCTCTATGGTCTGACGGTGTTCGAGAACGACGTCGCCGACGCCGATCACAATATGACGCGCTTCGTCATGCTGGCGCGCTCGGCACTGCCGCTGCGCGAGCATGGCCTGTTCATGACGACCTTCATCTTCGAGGTGAAGAACGTCCCCGCCGCGCTCTACAAGGCGCTGGGCGGTTTCGCGACCAACGGCGTCAACATGACCAAGCTGGAAAGCTACCAGCGCGGCGGCAGCTTCGCGGCCACCGAATTCTATTGCGACATCGTCGGCCGCCCCGGCGATCCCGCGATCGATCGCGCGCTGGATGAGCTTCGGTTCCACACCAAGTCGATGCGCGTGCTCGGTACCTATCCGCAGGCTCGCGCCCGGCCTGAATAGCCTCTCGCCGACCTCCCGCTCGCCTGCTACGCCATGGCCGGGCACAGGGGGGAAGCATGAGCGAGGAATTCGAGGCCGAGGCTGAGGACGCGCGCCGCAGCGCGCTGTTCGGATGGCCGCTGCTGCTGGCGTTGTCGGGTTGTCTCGCGCTCATACTCGGCGCGGCCTTCGCACCGAAACTGCTGCCGCGCCTCGATCTTTGGGCGATGGTGCTGGCCGGCGCCGGCGCCGGTCTCGCGCTGTGGTTGCTGGTCCTGCTGGCGGGAAGCCGGACGCGGCAATGGCTGGTCGTCGGAATCGCGCTGCTCGCGCTGCCCGTGACCGGCGCGCTGGCCGGGCTGGGCGCGGGGCGCATTTATGTCGCGCGCGCGTCGATCGACGCGCAGACCTTTGCCGAAGTCGATGTCGCCGCCGACGGCAAGCCGAGCGTGCCGGGCGCCGCCGCAGAGCGCGGCGTGGCGTCGGCCGCCTATTTGGCCGCGATCCGCGAGGCGGATCAGGACGAGCGCGCCTATGCCGAGGCGATGGGCAAATTCAATCTGGGCGCGCTGAGCAGCCCTTATCTGCTCCAGCAGCAGCCGCAGGTTCTGGCGGATTGCGCGTCGATCTCCGGTCTGGAGAAAGTGGCGCAGGACCATAGCAAGCGCGGCCGCGAACGCACGGCGCGGCTGGCCGCCGCGGTCGATCGCTCCGAGCTTCCCGTCGAGACCAAGCCCGGTGCGCGAAAAATCGTCACTGCGGGAGACGCCGATGCGATGCTCGCAACGCGGATCGAGATCATCCGCGCCAGCCGCGCGCAATGCGAGCTGCTGGCGCGCCGCAGCTGGCACAATGCGGCGGGCTATTTCGGCTTCGCGAATGGCGGTGACCGCGCTCAGTTCACGAAAACCACCGGCCGCCTGCTCGAAGCGGCGGGTGAGATCGAGGCGTTGCAGCGCGCGGCGAAGGACCAGCGCATCGCTGGACGCGAGGCGGTTCGCGAAGCGCTGATGCGCTAACCGGGGATCCGATTCAGGAAGCCGCGGATCAGCGAAGTGAGCTGATCGAGATGCGTCTCGAGCAGCCAGTGCCCGCCATCGTCGAACAGGTGCAATTCGGCTTGCGGAAGATCGCGCAGATAGGCGCGGCCAGCCGCTTCGGGCATGAAGCCGTCGCGCGGTCCCCACAGGATCAGCGCGGGCGGCTGATGTTCGCGCAAATACGACTGGTAGCGGGGAAACCAGTCGCGGTTCTCGCGCAGCCCCGCGATCACGTCGCGATAGATGCCGCGCCGCTGCGGGTCGGTCAGCGCCCAGTGCAGCGTCCAGAGGTCGGGCGGGATGCGTTCGGCGACCTCCCCCTCGGTGCCCCCGACGAATTCATGCCGGTAGCCGTCGAGCGTGATCGCATCGGCGAGCGCGGCCTTCCGCTCGGGTGTCGGGTCGTCCCAATATTGTTTGAGCGGGTCGTAGTTGGGGCCGAGCGTGTCTTCGTAGATGTCGCCGTTCTGGATGATCACCGCGGCGATTCTGTTCGGGTGCCCGATCGCGAGGCGCAGGCCGATCTGAGATCCGAAATCGTGCAGCCAGATCGCGAAGCGATCGACACCCAGCTTCCCGGTGAAGCGCGCGAGGAACGCGGCATAGCCGTCGAAATCGTGGGTGAAGTCTGCCGGGGTCGCGCTGTGCCCCCAGCCGGGGAAGTCCGGCGCCAGCGTGCGCCAGCGGTCGGCGAGTCGCGGCATCAGATTGCGATAGACGAAGGACGAGGCGGGGTAGCCGTGCGGTAGCAGCAGGACAGGCGCATCGGCGGGCCCGGCCTCGCGGTAGAAGATATCGACTCCGTCCACATCGATTCGGCGATGGTGAAGCTCGGGCATGGCGGTTCGAACGCGCCAGCCCCGGTAGGGTTCAGTTCCGTGGCGCCCGCCGCAGCACCGCGAACAGCCAGACCTCGATCGCCGCGAAGGGGCCGAGCAGGGCAACCACCCCGATCCATCCCGCCAGCTCGTGCCCGAAGCAGCCGACGCCGTAAGCGAGCACGATCAGGCTCTGCGCGAGCGACGACGCGCCGATGCCGCGCAGCAGCGGGTCGCGATGATAGCCGATCCAGAAGGCCCAGCGGCCGAACACCCAGGTGATCGCGGTCGCGGCGGTCGTGCGCAGATCGGGTGCATAAAGGCCGAGCAGTGCCAATCCGGGGGCGAACAGGCAGAATTGCTCCAGCGTGTTCTGGACGTAGCGCTGGTTGACGATCAACCGCCGCGAATCGGCTCCGGCGAGCGGATCGATCGCTCGCGAAAACAGCCGCTCATGCGCGACGGCCTCGATTCCGGGCAGGAGGCCGAGCAGCGCCGCCGCGCCGATACAGCCGAGCACGAAGCGCAGCGGCTCGACCGTGACCGGCGGCAACCCGTTGGCGAGCGCCAACCAGATCGCCGCCGCGACGGGGAGGGACAGGCCGACCGCGAGAGCGAGACGGGCCTGCGGTCGCATGTCAGTCCGCGAACAGCAGCACGGGGGTTTCCAGCAGCTTGCGCAGCGCCTGCACATAGCTCGCCGCGTCCCAGCCATCGACGACGCGGTGGTCGCAGCTGATCGACAGGTTCATCAGCTTGGCGCGGACGATGTCGTCGCCGACGAAGACCGGGCGCTCGACGATCTTGTTCGGGCCGATGATCGCGACCTCGGGCTTGTTGATCACCGGGGTCGTGGCGATGCCGCCGAGCGGCCCGAGCGAGGTGATGGTGATCGTCGAACCCGAAAGCTCCTCGACCTTCGCCTTGCCGGTGCGCGCGGCTTCGGCGAGGCGGGTGATCTCGGATGCGAGCTGCCACACGTTCAGGTCCTGCGCGTCGCGGATGACGGGAACCATCAGCCCCGCGTCGGTCTGCGTCGCCATGCCCATGTGCACGCGGCCATGGCGGGTGACCACGCCCGCTTCGTCGTCATAGCGCGCGTTGAGCATCGGGAAGTCGGGCAGGGTGCGGCAGATCGCGGCGATCACGAACGGCAGCATGGTCAGCTTGGGCCGCGCGCCGCGATTGGCGTTGAGGTCCGCGCGCATCTCTTCCAGCGCGGTCACGTCGATCTCGTCGACATAGGTGAAGTGCGGGATGGCGCGCTTCGACGCGGCCATGTTCTCCGCGATCTTGCGGCGCATGCCGATGACCTTGACCGGCACATCCTCGCGCGCGCGGCTGGCGTGCGGGGCGTGGTAGCCCTGACCGCTGCCGTAGCGCAGGAACGCGTCGAGATCGGCATGGCGGATGCGGTCGCCCTCGGCCTTTACCTGGCTCAGGTCGACGCCGAGATCCCTGGCGCGCTGGCGTACCGCGGGCGAGGCGAGGACATCGCGATGTGCCGACGCCGGGGCTTCGGCCACCGGTGCGGGTGCCGGAGCCGGCGTCGCGACCGGGGCAGGCGCAGGGGTTTCGACAACCTCCTCGACGCCCGGTGTTTCCGCCTCGATCTGCTCCTCGACCGCTTCGGCCACGGGTGCCGCCTCGGGCGTTTCGGCGACGTCGCCGTCGGTCTCGACCACGATCAGTGCGGCGCCGATCGCGACTTGATCGCCGACTTCGCCGGCCAGTTCGACGACGATGCCGGAGACGGGCGATTCCATCTCGACCGTCGCCTTGTCGGTCATCATGTCCGCGACTTGCTGATCCTCCTCGACGCGGTCGCCGATCTTGACGTGCCAGGCGACGATTTCGGCCTCGGCGATGCCTTCGCCGATGTCGGGGAGGCGGAAGGTGAAACGAGCCATGGCGATCAGTCCTTCAGGATCTTCTTGAGCGCCTGTCCGATGCGGACCGGCCCGGGGAAATACGCCCATTCGAGCGAGTGCGGGTACGGCGTGTCGAAGCCGGTGACACGTTCGACCGGCGCCTCGAGGTGATAGAAGCAGCGTTCCTGCACGAGGCTGGCCAGCTCGGCGCCGAAACCGCTGGTGCGCGTCGCTTCATGGACGACCATGCAGCGGCCGGTCTTCTTCACCGATTCCTCGATCGTCTCGATGTCGAGCGGGACCAGCGTGCGCAGGTCGATGATCTCGGCGTCCACGCCCATCTCCTCGACCGTCGCCGTCACGACGTGCACCATCGTGCCATAAGCGAGGATGGTCAGCGCCTCGCCCGGCCGGACGATCGCCGCCTTGCCCAGATCGATGCGGTAATAGCCCTCGGGCACCGCGCCGCCGGGATGCTTCGACCAGTTCTCCGCCGGGCGGTCCCAATGGCCGTTGAACGGGCCGTTATAGATGCGCTTGGGCTCGAAGAAGATGACCGGGTCATTATCCTCGATCGACGCGATGAGCAGCCCCTTGGCGTCGTACGGGGTGGACGGGATCACCGTCTTCACGCCCGAGACATGGGTGAAGATGCCCTCAGGCGACTGCGAGTGGGTCTGCCCGCCGAAGATGCCGCCGCCAAAGGGTGAGCGGACCGTCAGCGGCGCGGTGAACTGTCCGGCCGAGCGATAGCGCAGGCGCGCGGCTTCGCTGACGAGCTGGTCGAGCGCCGGGTAGATGTAGTCGGCGAACTGGATCTCCGGCACCGGGCGCAGGCCGTATGCGCCCATGCCGATCGCGACGCCGATGATGCCGCATTCGGTGATCGGCGTGTCGAACACGCGCGTCTTGCCGAACTTGGTCTGCAGCCCCGCGGTGGCGCGGAACACGCCGCCAAAATAGCCGACATCCTCGCCCATCACGATCACGTCGGGATCGCGCGCCATCATCACGTCGAGCGCGGAGTTGATCGCCTGGATCATGTTCATGCGGGCGCTCTCGCCCGCCTCACCGGCACCGTTGATGGATTCGGGGGCTTCGCTCACGATTGCCTCGCTCATTTCTTGCGCGCCCAGGGACGGCCCGAAGCCTCTTCCTCGTCGAGCATCATCTGCCGCTGTTCCTGCAGGTGCCAGGGCATTTCCTCGAACACCCCGTCGAACAGCGAATCGAGCGGCTGGTGCAGGCCGTGGCCGAGGATGCCGTTCTTCTCGGCCTCCTTCTGCGCGGCCTTCACTTCCTCGGCGAGCTCGCGGTCCTGTTCCGCATGGCGTTCCTCGTCCCATTCGCCGAGCGCGATCAGATGCTGTTTCAATCGCGCGATCGGGTCGCCCAGCGGCCATGCGGTCGGTTCGCCGGCGCTGCGATATTGGGTCGGATCGTCGGAGGTCGAATGGCCTTCGGTGCGATAAGTGAAATGCTCGATCAGCGTCGGGCCCTGATTGGTCCGCGCGCGTTCCGCCGCCCACAATGTCGCGGCATACACGGCGAGCGCGTCGTTGCCGTCGACGCGCAGCCCGGCGATGCCATAGCCCAGCGCGCGTGCCGCGAAGGTCGTCGCCTCGGCCCCGGCAAAGCCCGAGAAGCTCGAGATCGCCCACTGGTTGTTGACCACGTTGAGGATCACCGGCGCCTTGTAGACGGTGGCGAAGGTCATCGCGGAGTGGAAGTCGCCCTCAGCGGTCGACCCTTCGCCGCACCATGTCGCGGCGATGCGCGTGTCGCCCTTGGCCGCGCTCGCCATCGCCCAGCCCACCGCCTGCGGATATTGGGTGGCGAGGTTGCCGGAGATCGAGAAGAAGCCCTTCTCCTTCGACGAGTACATGATCGGCAGCTGCTTGCCTTGAAGATCGTCGCCCTTGTTCGAGTAGATCTGGTTCATCATCTGAACCAGGCTGTAGCCGCGCGTGATCAGCAGGCCCTGCTGACGGTAGCTCGGGAAGCACATGTCGTCGCTCGCCAGCGCGTGCGCCGCGGCGATCGCCACCGCCTCCTCGCCGGTGCACTTCATGTAGAAGCTGGTCTTGCCCTGCCGCTGCGCGCGGAACATGCGCTCGTCGAACGCGCGCACCAGCGCCATGTCGCGCAGCATTTTCCGGAGCGTATCGGGGTCGAGCTTGGGGTTCCACGGGCCGACTGCCTGGCCCTGCTCGTCGAGCACGCGCACCAGCGTATAGGCAAGGTCGTGGAAGCTGGACGGGGCGGCCGCGGTGTCGGGCCGGGGCTGGGCGCCCGCCGGGGGGACATGGACCTCATTGAAATCGACCGCATCGCCCGGCCGGAATTTAGGTTCCGGCACATGCAGGCTGAGCGGCGGCAGATTGGGGCGCGCGGCGTCCACGGTCATGCTCTCTCCAGCGTCAAAAGGGCCTCCGTGTCGCGTTCAACGCACGGAATATGATTTCAGCCCCCTGTTATATTCTTTCAACGGGCGAGTCGAGATGGGACAGCAACACTGTCGTGAATTTCATTGTATCGCGACCGGGTCGTCGAGGCGAATCGCGGACGAAGCGCATAAGCGACCCCCTTTCCCGATCGGCCTGTGGCTCCTAAGGGGAGCGTTTCAGGACAAACATCGCTGGGGAGCGAGACACATGAAACTGATGGCCGGCAATTCCAACCTGCCGCTCGCCCAGGCGATCGCCTCCTATCTCGAGATTCCGCTGACGCAGGCGAATGTCCGTCGCTTCGCCGATGAGGAGATCTTCGTCGAGATCCTCGAGAATGTCCGTGGCGAAGATGTGTTCGTGCTCCAGTCGACCGCCTATCCGGCGAACGACAATCTGATGGAGTTGCTGATCATGATCGACGCGCTGCGCCGCGCGTCGGCCAAGCGCATCACCGCGGTGCTCCCCTATTTCGGCTATGCCCGTCAGGACCGCAAACCCGGCCCCCGCACGCCGATCTCAGCCAAGCTGGTCGCCAACCTGATCACCACCGCTGGCGCTAACCGCGTGCTCTCGGTCGACCTGCACGCCGGGCAGATTCAGGGCTTCTTCGATATCCCGACCGACAACCTCTTCGCCGCCCCGGTGATGAGCGAGGACATCAAGGCGCGCTTCTCCGACAAGAATTTGATGGTGGTGTCGCCCGACGTCGGCGGCGTGGTGCGCGCGCGCGCGCTGGCCAAGCGACTCGAGAATGCTCCGCTCGCGATTGTCGACAAGCGGCGCGAGAAGGCGGGCGAGTCGGAGGTGATGAACATCATCGGCGACGTCGCGGGCCGTTTCTGCATCCTGATCGACGACATCGTCGATTCGGCGGGGACGCTGTGCAACGCCGCCGCGGCGTTGAAGGCCGCCGGCGCCGAGGATGTGGTCGCTTACTGTACCCATGGCGTGCTGTCGGGCGGCGCGGTCGCGCGCGTCGACGGCTCCGAGCTGAAAGAACTGGTCATCACCGATTCGATCGGCAACCACGCGATCGTGGGCGAGGCGCAGCGTATCCGTCACCTCACCATCGCCCCGCTGATCGCCGAAGCGATCCGCCGCATCGCGGACGAAAGCTCGGTCTCCAGCCTGTTCGACTAGGGCCGGCCCCGGGGACGATTGCCCGGCCCTAGCAGCGCTTTGCCGGGGCCAATCGAAACTTGGCTTTAAATCCCATTAAATTGATGGATATTGAGGCCCGGGTCTCTGGTGCCTTCCCCGAGGTGTCCCTCCGGAGGCCCGGTCAGGAAATCTCTCTCCTTTCCAGACTTTCTCGGCCGTGCCTTTCTCCGGAGGGCACGGCCTCTTTTTAGCCAACCGCTTTCCACACCAGCACGCCGCCCACCGCGATCATCAGCCAGTAGATCGCGGTGTAGAAGCGGTCGGGCGAAACCCGTCGTACCAGCCAGACGCCAGCAAAGGTCGAGGCGACCGCCACCGGCAACAGCGCGGCGGAGGTCAGCAGATTCTCCCGCGTGAACTGGCCGAGCGCGAGATAGGCGGGGACCTTGATCCAGTTGACCAGCGCGAAATAGACCGCGGTCGTCCCGACCAGCATGTCGCGGGAGAGGCGGCGCGGCAGCACCCAAAGCTGCCATGGCGGTTGGCCCGCATGAGCGATCTGGCTGGTGAAGCCCGATGCGATCCCGAACAGCGATCCGATCCAGCCCGGCGAATCCGACGGCGCCGCTGCGCCCAGCCGGTCGCGCCACAGGCGGTACGCGCCGAACAGTATCGATATGCCGCCGACCATCGCCAGCACCGCGTCCGCCGATACGCTTGCCGCATACCAATAGCCGAGCGCGATCCCGATCACCGCGCCCGCCAGCGTCCATCCGAGGACGAACCAGTCGACCGTGCGCCGGAACGCCCAGACGCCGACCACGTCCTGCGCGATCAGCAGCGGCAGCAGGATCGCCGCGGCCCGGACCGGGTCGGTGGCGAAGGCGATCATCGGCAGCGACAGCGCGCCGGCGCCCGCGAACCCGCCCTTGGACAAGCCGATCAGCGCGACCGCCGGTATCGCCAGCGCGTAGAAGACCGGATCGGTAATCAGGAGCGGATGACCCCGGCTCCGTCAGCCTTGCGTACCCCGCTATTGCCGCGCGCATTGAGCTCGGCCTTGAGCGTCTCGGGCGCGGGCGCCCAGAGGAAGCCGAAGCTGACATTGCCCTCTCTGGTCTCGACCGCGTGGTGCAGCCGGTGCGCCTGGGTGATCCGCTTCATATAGCCAGAGCGGGGGACATAGCGGTGTCCCACCCGGCGGTGGACGATGACGTCATGGAAGCCGAAATAGATCGCGCCATAGGCGGCGATTCCCGTGCCGATCCAGATGAGGCCCGGCCACCAGCCCAGTTGCACCCCCGCGTACAGCAGCGCGATCGAGGGGATGGCGAAGATCACCGCGTAAAGGTCGTTGAGCTCGAACATGCCTGCGCGCGGCTCGTGATGGCTCTTGTGCAGGAACCAGCCCGGCCCGTGCATCACCCAGCGGTGCGCAGCGTAAGCCACGCCCTCCATCAGCGCGATGGTGCCGAGGAACAGCAGGATGCCGATTGCGGCGTTCATGGGCGGCGATATAGCGATCCGCCATGCGAAGCGCACCTCTTCTCCTGATCGCCCTTTCCCTGTCGGCCTGCGCGGTTCCCGAGGCGCGCTTGCGCGCGGGCCTCGTCAACGCCGGCCTGTCGCGTCCGCTCGCCGCGTGCATGGCGGAGCGGATGGTCGACCGGCTCAGCCTCGCCCAGCTGATGCGGATCGCCGATCTGCCCAAAGCCCGCGAGGCCGAGTCGGCGGACAAATTCCTGCGCCGCATCCGTTCACTCGGCGATCCGGAGATCGTCGCGGTTGCGACCAGTTCCGCGGCGCTTTGCGCGACCGGGATCGGCGGCGGCTAACCGGCTGCGAACCCGCAGGTTTTGCCGCTTCGGGCAGAGCGCAAAGCGTCTCGAATCCTATCTTATTGCAATTGCATCTCAATCGCATACAAAGGGTATTTGATTCCCGCGAGGCGCTGTGCTTAAGGCGGGCGGATTTTGCTGCAACGCAAGGGATCTGCCCATGAACATCCACGAATATCAGGCGAAGGAACTGCTGGCCAAGTTCGGCGCGCCGATCGCCGCCGGCCATGCCGCCTTCACCGTCGAGGAAGCCGTCGAGGCCGCGAAGAAGCTGCCCGGGCCGCTGTTCGTCGTGAAGTCGCAGATCCATGCCGGTGGCCGCGGCAAGGGCAAGTTCAAGGAACTCGGCCCCGATGCGAAGGGCGGCGTCCGCCTTGCCTTCTCGCTCGACGAGGTCCGCGCGCACGCCACCGACATGCTCGGCAACACGCTGGTGACGATCCAGACGGGTGAGGCCGGTAAGCAGGTCAATCGCCTCTACGTCACCGACGGCGCCGACATCGCCAAGGAATTCTACCTCGCGCTCCTCGTCGATCGCGCGACCAGCCGAGTCGCGTTCGTCGTCTCGACCGAGGGCGGCATGGACATCGAGGAAGTCGCGCATTCGACTCCTGAGAAGATCCGCAGCTTTTCGGTCGATCCCGCGACCGGTTTCCAGCCGCATCACGGCCGCACCGTCGCCGCGGCGCTGGGCCTGACGGGTGATCAGGGCAAGCAGGCGGCCAAGGTCGCCAAGTCGCTCTATGACGCGTTCCTCGCGACCGATGCCGAGCAGATCGAGATCAATCCGCTCGCGCTGACCGAGCAGGGCAACCTGCTGGTGCTCGACGCCAAGGTCGGTTTCGACGGCAACGCGCTGTTCCGTCACAAGGACCTGGTCGAGCTGCGCGACGTGACCGAAGAGGATCCGGCCGAGCTGGAGGCGTCGAAGTACGACCTCGCCTACATCAAGCTCGACGGCGACATCGGCTGCATGGTCAACGGCGCCGGTCTGGCGATGGCGACCATGGACATCATCAAGCTCAACGGCATGTTCCCGGCGAACTTCCTCGACGTGGGCGGCGGTGCGAGCCGTGAGAAGGTGACCGCAGCGTTCAAGATCATCCTCGCCGATCCCGCGGTGAAGGGCATCCTCGTCAACATCTTCGGCGGGATCATGAAGTGCGACATCATCGCCGAGGGCATCGTCGCCGCGGCGAAGGAAGTGAATCTGTCGGTTCCGCTGGTCGTCCGCCTCGAGGGCACCAATGTCGAGGAAGGCAAGGCCATCCTCGCGAATTCGGGTCTCGCCATCGTTCCGGCGAACGATCTGGGCGACGCCGCGCGCAAGATCGTGGCGGAGGTCAAGCAGGCCGCCTGAGGCCACATCCGCTGCGAAGACAAAAGGGGCGTGCCAACCGGCGCGCCCCTTTTTGCTGTCCGGCTATTTGACGCCCTTTTCGGAGATGCTCCTGCCCGGCGCGGGCGGCGCCGTGACCTCCGCCGCGGGCGCCGCGCCGGTCCGGCGGCCGGCGGTATAGGTGCGCGTGCCTTCCCGCGCCGTCGCCTCCGGCTGGCCGGGCGGCTCGACGGCCTTGCCCTTCGGCCGGGGATTCTGCCCGCCCTTGACCACGATCCCGCCAATTGGCGATCCGGCGGAGCGCGCGGCGTCGGAGTCGCCGGTCGCGGGTTCGGTTTGCGCGGGTTCGGTCGTCTGATGTCCGGCCGCCGTCGCGGCGGACGGAGCCAGCAGCAGGGCGGGAAGCAGGAACGCGATGCGATGGATGTGCATAACCCTCTCCTCAATCACGGTCTCTTCGTTGCGCGGGAGCAATGAATGACGTGTGAACTGCCGCTACGGCAATCGCAACTTTCCATACCGCACTTGCGAAAACAAACGAATCGCTACAAGGAATGTCCAGACCCGATACGGCAAAATGCCATTTGGGGGTGGCTCTCGCGCGGAAAATGCTGGCCAAGCGGGTGACGAAAATGTGATAGCGGCCGCCGAGGGTTGCCGTGGAGGTGAGGCAGGCCGCTACGGTCAAGTTTTTGTCGTCGCCCCCATGGGGCTCCGGGCGCTAGAAGCCGGGGAACATGGGCGGCGTGAGCCGGTTCATCTCCGTGGAATTTGGTCCTGATGCGTTGGGAAGGAATGCGATGAAAGTCTTGGTGCCGGTCAAGCGCGTGCTTGACTACAACGTGAAGCCGCGGGTGAAGGCGGATGGAACGGGGGTCGACCTCGCCAACGTCAAGATGAGCATGAACCCGTTCGACGAGATCGCCGTGGAAGAGGCGATCCGCCTCAAGGAAAAGGGCGCGGCGAGCGAGATCGTCGTGGTCTCGATCGGCGAGCAGAAGGCGCAGGAAACGCTGCGCACCGCGCTGGCGATGGGCGCCGACCGCGCGATCCTGATCGTCGCGGACGAGAAGGTCGAGCCGCTGGGCGTCGCCAAGCTGCTGGCGAAGGTCGCCGAGGCGGAAGCGCCCGGCCTGATCATCCTGGGCAAGCAGGCGATCGACGACGACAACAACCAGACCGGCCAGATGCTTGGCGCGCTGCTCGGCTGGGGTCAGGGCACGTTCGCGTCGAAGGTCGAGATCGCGGGCGAGCAGGTCGATGTGACCCGCGAAGTCGATGGCGGTCTCGAAACGGTGAAGCTCAAGCTCCCGGCGATCGTCACCACCGACCTTCGCCTCAATGAGCCGCGCTACGCCTCGCTGCCCAACATCATGAAGGCGAAGAGCAAGCCGCTCGATCAGAAAACCCCCGCCGACTATGGCGTCGATGTGGCTCCGCGCCTCACCGTCGTCAGCGTCACCGAGCCGGCCAAGCGTCAGGCTGGCGTCAAGGTTGCGGATGTGGATGAGCTTGTCGGCAAGCTCAAGGCGCTGGGAGTTGCGAAATGAGCGTGCTGGTCTGGGTCGAACACGACAATTCGGGCGTCAAGGACGCCACGCTCGCCGCTGTCACCGCCGCGGGCAAGCTCGGCGATGTCGTCGCGCTGGTCGCGGGGCAGGGCGCGCAGGGCGCGGCCGATGCCGCGGCGAAGATCGCCGGCGTGTCGAAGGTGCTGCTGGCCGATGACGCCGCCTATTGCCATGCGCTGGCCGAGAATGTCGCGCCGCTCGTCGCCGAACTGATGGCCGGACACGACGCCTTCGTCGCGCCCGCCACCACCACCGGCAAGAACATCGCGCCGCGCGTCGCCGCGTTGCTCGACGTCATGCAGATCAGCGAAGTGCTGTCGGTCGAAAGCGCCGACACCTTCACGCGCCCGATCTATGCCGGCAACGCGATCGCCACGGTCAAGTCGTCTGACGCCAAGAAGGTCCTCACCGTGCGCGGCACCGCGTTCGAGAAGGCCGCGGCGGAAGGCGGTTCGGCCAGCGTCGAGGCGGTTTCGGGTAAGGGCGATGCGGGCCTTTCCAGTTTCGTAGGCGCCGAGATCGCCAAGTCGGAGCGTCCGGAGCTGACCAGCGCCAAGGTGATCGTCTCGGGCGGCCGCGCGCTTGGCTCGTCGGAGCAGTTCCATGGTCTGATCGATCCGCTCGCCGACAAGCTCGGCGCGGCGGTCGGCGCGAGCCGTGCGGCGGTCGATGCGGGCTATGCCCCCAATGACTATCAGGTCGGCCAGACCGGTAAGATCGTCGCTCCCGAAGTCTATGTCGCGATCGGCATCTCCGGCGCGATCCAGCACCTTGCGGGCATGAAGGATTCGAAGACCATCATCGCCATCAACAAGGACGAGGATGCGCCGATCTTCCAGGTTGCGGACCTCGGTCTCGTCGGGGATCTGTTCAAGATCGTTCCGGAGCTGACCGAAAAGCTCTGAACCGGATACGGGGCGGCTCCGGCCGCCCCGCTATTTCTGGACCCGCGTCCAGATCTGCGATTTGCAGCCGACGCGCCCCAACAGGCAGCCCTTGCCTTCGATCCGGTTGGGATCGAGCACGCTGACCGTCCCTGAAAATGTCTTGTTGATGTCGGGCACAAACACTCGCCCGCGCCACACGCCGGGCTTTTCCTGACGGAAATCGCGGAACAGCGTCGATCCGACGAGCTTCGCCGTGCCGCCGCGCGCGGCATCCGCCCTGGCCTTGTCGTTCGCCCAGACGACCACCCCGCACATGCGATTGCCGCATGGCTGGGCGCGGACATGCACGCTGTTGGAAGGGTTGCGCCACACGCCGAACGACTGGTCGCGCGCAAGCGCGGGGCCAGCCGATACAAGGAGGGCGAGCGCGAAAAGGGGGCCGATCATACGCATGGCGCCACGATGCTCCGCTGTTTCGAATGCGCGCATCTTACGGAAAAGGGGTGGGGCGGACAATCGGAGCGGGCCGGTGCCCAAAACAGGTAAGGCCCGTCGCTTTCGCGGCGGGCCTCCCTAGACGATCCGTTCCTGTGAAGGTTCGGCTCGTCAAATGCTCTTTCTCATCGATCAAGCTAGGTAACAACGCGGGCCGGTGCCGATCGGTTCCATCGTCCGAAGATTTTTTCACACCATCACGAAGCGCGCCGTTGCGATGACCGTGCCGGCAGGTTCGGAACGCCGCACCGAGTCGGCGGGCGCCAGCGTCACCATCACCGTAGCGCCGTCCTTGATCAGTTGCTGGGTTGTCCGGGAGATCGCGAAGCGCTCGACCCCGTCGCTGGTGACCCTGCCGAGAAACTGGGGGGTCCCATTCGGTGCCAGCAACCACAGGTCGACGACGCCTTGCACCGCATCAAAGCGCCGGGTCCGGACTCGGATCGCTGACCCGACGGGGTCGTAGCGGATGGCCAGATCGGGGTGGTGATCCGGCCCCTGCATCTGCGTGATCAGGACCGGCGATGCGCCCGGTGGCCGGGGCTCGAGTCCGCCAAGGGCAAAGACGAAGATCGCCATCGCCGCGAGCGCGCCGGCGAGTGCCGCGCCCAGCCCGATCGCCGTCGCGCGTGCGAGTGGCCAGCGAACGGTGCGGCGCCGCGCGCGGCGGGGGGCATCGGCCTCACGCAGGTCAATCAGCGCATCGACTCGCGGCCACAGCTCGGCGGACGGATCGAGCTCGGGCAGCGCTTCGAGCATCGGGGCGAGGTGAAGTTGCCAGCTCTCGACCTCGGCGGCGAAGGTGGGCTCGGCAAGCTGTTTGCGCAGGGCGTTTGCGCGGGCGCTTCCCTCGACCGTGCCGAGCGCTAGCGCTCTGGCGAGCGCGGGTTCGCCCGACAATGCGATATCCGCTTCGGGCGCCAGCGCGGCAAGGCCTTCGGCGATTCGCCGCTCGATCGTCGCGGGGTTGGCGAGCGCGGCTTGGGCGATCTCGGCATGGGTGGCGCCGGTCAGTATCGCCGCCCGGATTGCCGCCTGCTCGTCGAGCGGCAACGCGCGCAGGCGGTAGTGGAGCAGGGTCGC
Organism: Sphingomonas sp.; assembly: GCA_035481255.1. GTDB lineage: Bacteria > Pseudomonadota > Alphaproteobacteria > Sphingomonadales > Sphingomonadaceae > Sphingomonas. The sequence goes on from DATIGZ010000141.1 coordinate 17,297, forward strand.
GGCGGTGTCCCACGCGATCGGCGCCTCGCCGGTCAGCAGCGTCTCATCGGACAGTACGACCTCGGCATCGGCAAAAGCGGAGGGGCCGGGCACGCGGCGGCGCCACTCGACCGCGCTGGTGCGCGCGATTGCGGAGAGCCAGGCGCGCGCCTCGCTCGCGGCCGGGTCGAATCGCGGCGCGCGGTCCCAGATGCGCAGATAGACGCTCTCGGTCAGCTGCGCTGCGGCGGTGGAATCGCGGGTGATCGCCGTAACGATGCCGTGCACGATCGGCGCGGACGCTTCGTACAGCGCCGCCATCGCCTTGCGGTCGCCATGTGCGACCTGCATCAGAAGCGCAGCGAGATCGGGTGAGTCTGCCGTGCTTCGCTTCACGCCGCATCCAGCTCCGCATCATCGGATGCGATATCCGCGTCCCCTCGCCTGTCGTTCTTCCACGGGCGTGCGAAGCGCAGGACGAGGAAGCCGGCGACTGCCGACAGTACCGAGCCGGCCAGCACGCCGATCTTTACCTCGTCGATCAACTCGGGGCTGTCGGGGAAGGCAAGGCCGCCGATGAACAGGCTCATCGTGAAACCGATCCCGCACAGCATCGCGACGCCATAGATCTGCGTCCATGTCGCACCGCCCGGCGGCGTGGCAAACCCGGTCCTGGCGGCGATCCATACGCTGCCGAAGATGCCGGCCTGCTTGCCGATGA
>DATIGZ010000142.1:0-1513 GCA_035481255.1 Sphingomonas sp.
TTCCAGACCTATGGCATCGTCACCGACAACAAGCTGACGGCAACATTCTATCCCTGCCTCCGGGCACCGGCCACGTGCACGATGCCGCAGCTTACGCTGCCGACAACCGAAGAGGGGCGTGGCCAGCTGGACCTGTCGGGATCGATCAATCCGACCGAGTATCTCACGTTTACCTTCAACGTTGCGAACGTGCTGGGATCGACCCAGCGTACCAGCCGCGTATTCAATGCCGAAGGGCAGAGTTACGCGACGCAGGTACGGTATCTCGAGACGATCTATCGTCTGGGCATGCGCTTCCGCTTCTGACACGGCGTGAGCGACCGTAACACGATGCCGCATCGGGATTTCCGGTGCGGCATCACGTCGTCAGAAAGGTGCGTGATGAAGACCGCTGACAGGGAAGGGGTGGTCTCGACCACAAAGGCCGCGTCGCTGGCGGACAAGCTTGTTGCCCTGCTCGAGCAGGAAATCCATCAGGGCGCGATGCCCCCCGGAGCCCGCTTTCCGACGGAAAAAGCGCTCGCGGCGCAATTCGAGGTCAGCCGCACTGTTGTGCGCGAGGCCTTTGCGCGGCTTGTGGCGCAAGGGCTGATCGTATCGCGGCGCGGTTCCGGCGCGTTCGTGGCGGAGGACGCCACATTTCGAGCCTTTCAGGTCACGCCCGACCAGATCGCCACGCTTGAGGACGTCATCGTGCTGTTGGAGTTGCGTGTCGGTTTCGAGGCCGAGATGGCGGAACTCGCAGCCGTCCGTCACACGCCTGCCCAACTCGAAACGATCCGAAGCGCGTTGAATACGCTCAGGGAAGCAGGGCACAGCGAGCAGGCCGCGGCTGCCGACGCGGCGTTCCATGTCGCGATCGCGCAAGCCACCGCCAATGAGTATTTCGTGCGGTTCACCGAGTTTCTGGGCGCGAGGCTGGTCCCGTCGCGACAGCTTTATCTTGGAGACGGTGATTCCAAATCGGCCCGGCGATATGCGAAAGTCATCGACCGCGATCACGAGCGGATCTTCGCAGCGATCGCCGCCCGGAACGGGCCGGGCGCGGGGCGTGCCGCACGTCAGCATATCCTGAACTCGATCGCGCGGCACAAGGGCCGGATCGCCGTTGCGGCGACGCTGACTGGACCCGAGCGATAGCAAGGCCGGTCAGCGTCGCGCGGGATGCTTCATCCCAAAGGCGTGCGCTGTTCGCCTGTCATTGAAACCATTCCAGCGGGATTGCTTCACCCATCCGCGTTTCGCCGCGACCATCCGGATGAAGGTCGTCACCACGCTGCAGGGCGGGGTTGAGTCGCTTGGGGTTGGTTGGATCGGCCATCACCTTCTCCATATCGAACACCCCGTCGAATTCGCCCGACGTGCGCATCCAGTCGTTCACGCGCACGCGCATCGCTTCGCCCCGTTCGGTATGATAGCCCGCGCCCTGGAACGGCAGGATCGTCAGCGCCATCACCTTGATCTTGCGGGTTCGCGCGCTGGCGATGATCTTGCGATACCCTTCGATCAGCTC
>DATIGZ010000143.1:0-4343 GCA_035481255.1 Sphingomonas sp.
CGGGCCGCCGCCGTGCACGACGACCGGGTTGATGCCGACCGCCTTCAGCAGCACGACATCCTCCGCGAAATCACGCGCCAACTCGGGATCCCCCATCGCGTGGCCGCCATATTTCACCACGAATGTCTTGCCCGCGTAACGCTGCATGTACGGCAGCGCGTCGGTCAGCGTCTCCGCCTTGGCGAGCATCAGGGGGTCGGGGGCATGATTGGTCATGCCGCGCCCTTAATTGTCCGGGGCCGCGCGGTCCAGACTCCGTCCGATCGCGACAAAGCCCGCGATCAGGGCCGGGATCAGCACGATCGACAGCACGACCTTGGCCAGCATCTGGCCCATCAGCAGATGGCCGATCGGGAATTCGCCGTAGAAGGCGACGGTGATGAAAATCAGCGTGTCGACGATCTGGCTCAGCACGCCCGCGATCGCACCGCGCAGCCACATCATCTTGCCGCCCTCACGCTTGAGCGCGCTGAAGATCGTGACGTTGAGCAACTGCGACGCGCCATAAGCGGTGATTCCGCCCAGCCAGATGCGCCAGGTGCCGCCCATCATCATCTCGAACGCGTCGCGGCGTTCGGCCGGCATGTCGGCGGCGGGGGGGAGGGTGAGCACCAGGGCGGTCAGCACGATCGAGGCGAGCAGGGGGATGAAGCCCAGCAGCACCAGCCGGTTGGCCACGCTGCGCCCGTGCATCTCGGCGACCGCGCTGGAAACGGCCACCAGCAGCAGGAAGGCGAAGATGCCCGCCTCCACCGCCAGCGGCCCCAGCGCCACCTGCTTATTGCCCAGCACGCCCGCGATGCAGACCATGCCGCCATAGAAGATCGAAAGGGTGAAGAGCGAGCGCGAGAGCGGAGCCGGTGTGGTCATGGGCGTTGCTAACGCGGTTTCAGCCGATACGGAAGCACCTAGCGGCGACGGAAAGCGGCGCTATGCTGCAGCCCCGTATGCCGCGCGAACGACGCGGTGCTTGGGGGCCTTCCACTTGAACAATCTTCCGATCGGTATTCTGGGCATCGTCGCGATTCTCGCGATCGCTTTCCTGCTTTCGTCGAACCGCCGCGCGATCCGGCTGCGCGTCGTCGGCGCGGCCTTCGCGTTGCAGACGGGCATCGCGGTCCTCGTCCTCTATGTTCCCGCCGGGCGCGCGGTGATCGAGGGCATGTCGCGCGGCGTCTCGGCGCTGCTCGGCTATGCGCAGGCGGGTACCGACTTCATCTTCGGTCCGCTCGCCAAGCCCGAAATGGGCGGGCACAGTTTCGCGATCGCGGCACTTCCGGTGATCATCTTCTTCGCCAGCCTCGTTTCGATCCTCTATTATCTGCGCATCATGCCACTGGTGATCCGGTGGATCGGCGGCGCGATCGAGAAGGTGACCGGGGTGAGCAAGGTCGAGTCGCTCTGCTCGGCGGCGAACATCTTCGTCGGCCAGAGCGAATCGCCGCTGGTCATCCGTCCCTATCTGGCGGGCCTCACCCCTGCGCAGATGTTCGCGGTGATGAGCGTCGGCATGGCCGGGGTCGCGGGCACGATCCTCGCGGCGTACGCGGCGATGGGGATCAACATCCAGTATCTGCTCGCCGCATCGTTCATGGCGGCGCCGGGCGGGCTCCTCATGGCCAAGATCATGATGCCCGACGAGCCGGTGAAGCAGGCCGAGCTTCCGCTTGACGGCGAAGCGGCCGCGCTCGATCCCGAGGACGCCGCGATCCGCGCGGTCGAGAAGGATCTGGACGAGGAACGCCCCGCCAACATCATCATGGCCGCGGCGATGGGCGCGCAGATCGGCGTCAAGATCGCGGTCGCGGTCGGCGCGATGGTGCTCGCCTTTGTCGCCCTTGTCGCGCTCGCCAACGGTCTGCTCGGCGCGGTCGGCGGCTGGTTCGGCTATGGCGACCTGACCTTCCAGGGGGTGATCGGCACCGTCTTCGCGCCGGTGATGTTCCTGATCGGCATTCCGTGGAACGAGAGCGGCGCGGCGGGCAGCCTGTTCGGCACCAAGATGGTGCTCAACGAGTTCGTAGCCTTCCTGAACCTCGGCTCGACGCAGGGCATGAGCCCGCGCAGCGTCGCAATCATCACCTTTGCGCTGTGCGGCTTCGCCAATTTCAGCTCGATCGCGATCCAGATGGCGGCGGCCGGCAGCCTCGCTCCCAACCAGCGCCCGGTGATCGCCAGGCTCGGGATCAAGGCGCTGATCGCAGGCAGCCTCGCCAACCTCATGTCTGCGGCATTGGCGGGACTGCTGCTGCCGTGAACGACCGGCTCGTCGCGCAAGTCTCGAAGGGCAAGACGCTCCTTCTGTTGCTGATCGCGGCGGGGTTCGTCGCGATCGGCATTTGGTTCGTCATAAGCCCGGAGGAAGCGGCCAGCCGTCGTATCAGCGATCCCGCGATGGTGTGGGGCTTCGGCTGGTTCGTGATCCTGTTCTTCGGCGCGGCGGGTCTAGCTATCTTCAGCCAGCTGTTTCGTACCGGCCCGGTGATGGAAATCGACGAGCGCGGTATGCTGTGGCGGCGCTGGTCCGATCAGATCATCCCGTGGAGCGCGATCGCGCGGACGGAACAACGCGCAGTGTACAACCAGAAGTTCTTGTGCATCTGGCTGGACAGGCCTGAGCAGTATCCAACTCGGTCCAGGCTTGGAAAGCTCTCAGGCCTGAACAAGGGCATGGGCTTCGGCGACATCGCGCTCAGCATGCAGGGCACCGACCAGAGCTTCAAGCGGCTGGTCGAAGTGGTCGATGCCCATCTGCGCGCACGCGATCAGCGCGTCGGCACCGGCTCCGCGCCCGAATAGTCGTAGAAGCCCCGCCCGGTCTTACGGCCGAACCAGCCCGCCTCGACATATTTGACGAGCAGCGGGGCAGGGCGGAACTTGGGGTCGCCGGTGCCCTCGAACAGCACGCGGGTGATCTCGAGGCAGGTGTCGAGGCCGATGAAATCGGCCAGCGTGAACGGCCCCATCGGATGGTTGAGGCCGAGCTGGATCGCCGCGTCGATATCGGGGATCGTCGCCACGCCTTCGCCCAGCGCGAAACAGGCCTCGTTGAGGAAAGGCATCAGCACGCGGTTGACGATGAAGCCCGGCGCGTCGTTGGCGTGGACGATGCGCTTGTTCAGCGTCTTGCCATAGGCCTCGACCGCCGCCACCGTCGCATCCGAGGTGGCGAGGCCGCGGATCAGCTCGATCAGCCCCATCACCGGCACCGGGTTGAAGAAGTGGACGCCCATGAAGCGCGCCGGATCGGGGGAGGCCTGTGCCAGCCGCGTGATCGGGATCGACGAGGTATTGCTGGCGAGGATCGCGGTGTCCGACAGCACCTTGCCGACATTGGCGAAGATCGTGCGCTTGATCTCCTCGCGCTCGGTTGCCGCTTCGATGACCAGGTCGCACGGCGCGAAGGCGTCGGTGCCGCCCACGCATTCGATGTTCGCGAGCGCCGCGTCGGCCGCGACCGCGGTGATCTTTTCCTTCTCGACGGCGCGAGCGAGCTGTTTGGCGATGCCCGCCTTGCCCTTCTCGGCGCGCGCGACGTCCATGTCGGACAGCAACACGCGGTAGCCCGCCTGCGCCGAAACCCGGGCGATTCCCGCCCCCATCTGCCCCGCGCCGATTACGCCAACCGTCTTCATCGCTGCCTCCACCGGATTCGTCGTCGCCTCCTACAAGTTCGTTTCGGCATCGGCTATACGATGCGGCATGATGCTCCTCGCCTTTCTCGCGGCAGCTCAGGCTGCCACCCCGCAACCCGGTCCGGTCAAGAGCTTCGGCGCATGGGTGGTCGCGTGCGACAACGCCAAACGCTGCGAGATGACCTCGATCTGGCCCGACGATAGTCAGCCCGAAGAAGGGTCGCCCTATGATCAGGTCTCGGTCTCGATCGATCGTGCGCCGGGACCTGCGGGGGGCTATACCGTCGAGATTCAGCTGCCCGGCAAGTCGGGCGCGGATCGTATGCAGGTGAGCACCGAACGCGGCTTCATGATCTGGGGCGTGCCGCAGCGCGATCTGCTTAAATTTTCCGGAACGCAGGCCGCACAGATCGTTGCCGCGATGATTGACGGCACCGATCTGCGGGTCGGCTCCGAGTTTGAGGTCTCGGCTATGGCCTCGCTCAAGGGATCATCGGCGGCGCTGCGCTTCATCGACGCCGAGCAGGGCCGCGCCGGTACCGTCACCGCGGCGGTGGCGAAGGGCGCCAAGCCCGCCAGCGCCGTCCCCGCGCCGTCCCCGCTGCCGAAGATCGGCTTCGTCCGTCCGGCAGGCGCGCTGGCGCCCTTCACCCCGGCGATGCGCAAGGCGCTCGACAAATCGAGCGAGTGTGGCAGCGTCTATGAAGG
>DATIGZ010000144.1:0-2180 GCA_035481255.1 Sphingomonas sp.
CCGCTCAAGGGCGTGCTTTATTACTCGGACGAGCCGCTGGTTTCGATCGACATCGTTCACACTCCGGCTTCGTCGACGATCGACAGCCTTGAGACCGCGGTGATCGACGGCAAGCTGGTTCGCGTCGTCAGCTGGTACGACAATGAATGGGGCTTCTCGAACCGCATGGTCGACACCGCTTCGACGATGGCCAAGCTGGGATGACCGGCCGGATCGCCGGCATCGCCCGCCACGCGTTCGCCAAGGCGCCGATCGAGACGATCGATCGCGCCCGGGTGACGCTGGAGGGCGGCATCGCCGGCGATTTCCGCGGCGCGATGAAGGGCAAGCCCCACAAGCGTCAGGTCTCGCTGATCGAGGCGGGCGACTGGGCGACGGCGATGGATCTCGTGGGGCACAACATCCCCTGGGAACAGCGCCGCGCCAATCTGCTGATCGAGGGGCTGGACCTGCCGCAGATCGCGGGAAAGCGGCTGCGCATCGGCGCCGATGTGGTGCTTGAGGTGACGGTCGAGACCGAGCCGTGCGAGCGGATGGAGGCGCTGGCCGAAGGGTTGCGCGCCGCGCTGACGCCCGACTGGCGCGGCGGCATATGTACGATGGTGATCGCCCCCGGCGAAATCGCGGTGGGCGACGAAATCAGGATCGAAGAATGAGCGAGCGAGCTTTCAAGACGCTGGACGATATGGGCGACGTCACCGGCAAGCGCGTGCTGGTCCGCGAGGATCTGAACGTGCCGATGGCCGATGGCCATGTCACCGACGACACCCGCCTGCGCGCCGCGGTGCCGACCGTCAGCGAGCTGGCCGACAAGGGCGCCATCGTCCTCGTCCTCGCGCATTTCGGGCGTCCCAAGACCCCGACGCCCGAGCTTTCGACCGCTCAGCTCGTCCGCCCGTTCAGTCAGGTGCTGGGCCGCCCGGTCCGCTACATCGACTGGGAGGGCGACATCGAGTCGACCGCGACTCTCCAGCCCGGTGACATCGCGGTGCTCGAGAACACCCGCTTCTTCGGTGGCGAGGAGAAGAACGATCCGAAGGTGATCGATCGCTTCGCCGCGCTCGGCGATTTCTACGTCAACGACGCCTTCTCCGCCGCCCACCGCGCGCACGCCTCGACCGAGGGGCTGGCGCACCGGCTTCCGGCGTTCGCGGGCCGCCAGATGGAAGCCGAGCTCGACGCGCTCGACAAGGCGCTGGGCAATCCGCAGCACCCGGTCGCCGCGGTGGTGGGCGGTGCCAAGGTGTCGACAAAGCTCGACGTGCTCAAGCATCTGGTCGGGCAGGTCGATCATCTGATCATCGGTGGCGGCATGGCCAACACCTTCCTCGCCGCGCGCGGGGTGAATGTCGGCAAGTCGCTGTGCGAGCATGACCTCACCGGTACCGCCGAGGAAATCTTCGACGCGGCCGAGAAGGCGAACTGCACCATTCATTTGCCCTATGACGTGGTGGTGTCGAAGGAGTTCGCCGCCAACCCGCCGAGCCTGCGCACGGTCAACGTCCATGAGGTCGCCGAGGACGAGATGATCCTCGACGTTGGCCCGGCGGCGAGCGAGGCGCTGGCCGACGTGCTCAAGAATTGCCGGACGCTGGTGTGGAACGGCCCGCTGGGCGCGTTCGAGACCAAGCCGTTCGACACCGCGACCATGGCGCTCGCGCACACCGTCGCGGCGCTGACCAAGGAAGGCGGCCTCGTCTCGGTCGCCGGTGGCGGGGACACCGTCGCGGCGCTCAATCAGGCGGGCGTGTCAGGCGACATGACGTTCGTCTCGACCGCGGGCGGGGCTTTTCTCGAATGGATGGAAGGCAAGGCGCTGCCGGGCGTCGCGGCGCTCACGCGCTGATGCGCCATCATCGGCAGGCAAGCGGGGCGGTCCATCGGGCCGCCCTTTTTGTTTGCGGCTGCTGGCTACCGTTGTCAGGGTTCCCACCCGCTCGCCGCGCTGCAATAGGCCCGGGCAGCCACCAGCGACTCAACGAAGTCGCGATACGAGAAAATGCCGCAGAGCAGGGGACGGAGTAGCATGAACACCACCGAGATGACCGCCAAGATCGCCGCCGGAAACGGCTTCATCGCCGCGCTGGACCAGAGCGGCGGTTCGACGCCCAAGGCGCTGAAGGGCTATGGCATCGAGGGCGACGCCTTCGCGAACGACGAAGAGATGTTCGGGCTGATCC
>DATIGZ010000145.1:0-14579 GCA_035481255.1 Sphingomonas sp.
CAGGTATGGTCCACCGCCCGCGATTTCGCCCGGCTGGGCGAGCTGTGGCGCAATGACGGCGTCTGGCAGGGCAAGCGCATCCTCCCCGAAGGCTGGATGAAGTACATGACCACCCCCAGCGGGCCACAGCCCGCGGGCAACGGCCCCGGCTATGGCGCGACGCTCTGGCTGTTCGGGCCGAAGCAGGGATTGCCCGAGGGCAGCTACGCCGCGCAGGGCAATCGCGGCCAGTCGATCTTCGTCATCCCCTCCGCCCGGCTGGTCGTGGTCCGCCGCGGTGAGGATCAGGCGGGCAACGCATTCGACGCCCCGCGCTTCGTCGCAGAGGTGCTGAAAGCGGTGCAGTGAACAACTGGGACGAAGCCTGCGCCTGTGCCCTCTCACTCCCCGATGTGGAGATGGCGTCATGGTGGGGAAATCCCTGCCCCAAGGTCAACGGCAAGGGCTTTATGTCCCCGGGCCGCGAACCGGGCAGCTTCGCTTTGTGCGTGACCCAGCCCGAGAAGGAGATCCTCTTCGCGACCGATCCGGAGACCTTCTGGCAAACCGATCACTATCGCAACTATCCGATGCTGCTGGTCCGCTATGGCACCGGCGCGCGCGACCGGATCGAGCTCTACATCCGGCGCGCCTGGTGGGACCGCGCCAAACCCGCCCAGCGCAAGGTCTATGGCGATCGCCCCTGACCGCTTCACCCGCTTCGCCGCGATCGACTGGTCGGGTGCGAAGGGCCGCAGCCATCCCGGCATCGCGCTGGCGCTGTGCGATTCCGGTGACGCCGCGCCCGAACTCGTCGCACCGCCCGGCCGTCACTGGTCACGCGAGGGCATCCGCGACTGGATACTCGACCATGCCGCCGATCCGCTGCTGATCGGCTTCGACATGAGCTTCTGTGCACCGATCCTCGACCGCGGCGCCTATCTCCCCGGCGAAAGCACCGCGGCCGATGCCCGCGCCTTCTGGGCATGGGTGGACGCCGAAAGCACCGACGAAGACCTCGGCGCGGCATCGTTCCTCGAGTCCCGCCGCGGCCGCCACTTCTACCTCGGCGCCGCGGACGGGCCGAAGTCGGATTTCATCCACTTCCGCCGCTGCGAGCAGCATTTCAACGCCAGCGGCGGCGGCAAGGTGACCACAGTCTACGACGCGATCGGCGCAGCGCAGGTCGCCAAGGCAAGCTTTGCGGGGATGCGGCTGCTCCATGCGCTCGACCGCCGGGTGGCGATATGGCCGTTCGATCCGGTGCCGGCGACGGGCACGGCGGTGGTCGAGATCTACACCGCGATCGCCGCCCGCGCGGCGGGGGTGCCCAAGGGGCGTTCGAAGCTGCGCGACCCCGCGTCGCTCGACACCGCCCTTGCCGCGCTCGGCTCGCGGCCCCACCGCGCTCTCGCCCGCTATGACGATCATTCGACCGACGCGATCCTCACCGCCGCCTGGCTCCGCGCGAACGCCGGGCGCGGCGACTTGTGGCGTCCGCCCGTCCTCACCTCCGACATCGCGCGGACCGAAGGCTGGACGTTTGGCATCGCCTGACACGGCTGCGGGATGCGACGGACCGTTGCCGCCTTGCACCGGCTGTTAACCTAGTTGGCGCAGACTCGGCACATGAGGCGCTCGGATCGGCAAATGGCGGATCAGCGGTGGTGGAATCCGCTGGACGAAAGGCTGCCGCTCCCGCTGCCCGTCTATCGCGAGCTGGTGGACATGTTGTTCGCCATGCGGCTCCCGATCCTCGGACTGGGGTTCGTCTTCGCCGCCCTCGCCGGTCTCGCCGCCTACGAATGGTGGGACCCGATCTTCGCCGCGGTCGCGGTGGGCGCGGTGGCGGTCACCTTCGGACGGCTGGCGCTTCTCGACGCCTATGCCCGCGAAGAGCGAAAGGATGAGGAGCGCTTGCGGCAATGGGAGCGGCGCTACGCGATCGGCACCTACGCCATCGCCGTGTTGCTCGCCGTGCTGAACCTGCACGCGCTGACCTTCCACTTCCCGCTGCTTCACCTGCTCACCGTCAGTCTGGTCTTCGGCTTCGGTGCCGGCGTGGTCTCACGGACGTCGATCCGCCCGGTGATCTGCGTCATCAGCCTGCTGCTCGCGACGGTCCCGACCGCGGTCGGGCTGCTGGCGCACGCGTTGGTGCCGCACGGCGTCGCGCTTCACGCGCAGCTCTTCGCGATCGAAGCGATCATGGTAGCGATGATCACCGGGCTGAGCCTCCACACCGTGGCTCATCTCTATCGCTCCGCGGTCGAACATCTCTCGGCCCAGCACGATCTGGCACAACTCGCCAAATATGACGCGCTCACCGGGCTCGCCAACCGCCTGTTGCTGCGCGAGCGTTTTCTCGACGCGAGCCAGTCCGTGCTGCGTTCGGGCGGCCGCCTCGCGGTGCATTTCATCGATCTCGACGGGTTCAAGCCCATCAACGACGGCCATGGCCATCCGGCGGGCGACGCGGTGCTTCAGCAGGTGGCGCGGCGGCTTGAATCCTCGCTCCGCACGGAAGACACGGTCGCACGTCTCGGCGGCGACGAATTCGTCATCCTCCAGGCCGGCGTCGAGCATGAAAGCGAAGCGGAGATGCTCGCACGGCGAATCATCCGCGGATTGAGCATGCCCTATGAGATCGACGGCGCGACCGTCCATCTTTCCGCCAGTATCGGAATCGCGATGACGCCCGATATCGGGCTGGAACTCGAGCGGCTGATCGCGTGCGCGGACGCGGCTCTTTACCGGTCGAAGCTGGGCGGCAAGGCGCGGCTCAGCTTTTGCACCAGCGAAGATGCTGCCAACGCGGAGCTGGCGGCCTGACGGGTACGCCAGAAACGGCCTTGACCGCGGCCCGCCGTTCGGCTCAAGACGCGCCGCCCGCGCAATGTCGCGGTCCGGCGCCGGATTAGCTCAGCTGGTAGAGCAGCGGTTTTGTAAACCGAAGGTCGCGGGTTCGATCCCTGCATCCGGCACCACATTCCTGAAGCTGCGCCGCGTTCCCTGTGCAGCCTTGCTCAGACGTCGGACATCACGCCGCGATATTCCGGATCTTCCAGGGCGCGTCCCGCCCCGTTCGCGACGCACATCAAGGCGTTCTCCGCCACGATGACCGGCAATCCCGTCGCCTCGGAAAGCACATCGTCGAGATTCGCGAGCAGGCTGCCGCCTCCGGTCATCACGATGCCCTGATCATAAATGTCCGACGCCAGCTCCGGCTCGGTCTTCTCCAGCGCGGAAAGCGTTGCCTCCACGATCTGCGCAACCAGATCGGCGAGGGATTGGGCGATTTCGCCCTGGCTCACCTCAACTTCGGCGGGCATCCCCTTGACCAGGTCGCGCCCCCTGACCTTCATCACCGCCCCGACACCATCGGGCGGTATCCGAGCGGTGCCGATCTCGACCTTTATCCGCTCAGCCGTGGCTTCGCCGATCATCAAATTGTGCCTGCGTCGAATGCCCGAGGCGATCGCTTCGTCCATTCGGTCTCCACCGACACGCACCGATGCGCTGTACGCCAGCCCGCGCAGCGAGAGGACCGCGACTTCCGTCGTTCCGCCCCCAATGTCCACGACCATGGCACCCAGCGGTTCGATGACGCGCAAGCCCGCGCCGATCGCCGCGGCCATGGATTCCTCGATCAGGTACACCTTGCGGGCACCCGCGTTCGAAGCGGCCTGCTGAATCGCCCGTCGCTCCACCTGCGTCGCGCTGCTGGGGATGCTGATGGCGATTTCCGGACCGCGCGCGAGCTTCCCCGATCTGCCCCGCGCCTTGCCGATGAAGTATTTGATCATCTGCTCGGCGACCTCGATGTCCGCGATCACGCCGTCACGCATTGGACGGATGGTCCTGACATTGTCGGGAGTCTTGCCGAGCATGAGCTTCGCCTCCGCGCCGATCGCGCGCACGCGGGAAATCCCGTTGAGGGTTTCCAGGGCGACCACCGAAGGCTCGTTAAGGACGATGCCCCTGTTTCGCAGGTAGACAACCGTATTCACTGTGCCGAGGTCGATTGCGAGGTCGTAGGAAGCGCCGGAAAAAAAGCGAGGAAATCGCATCGAGTTCAATCAATTGGCATCGATAGCCGCTTGCGGGCAGCGAGCAGCACAGCGATCGCGTGGAACCACGCGGGTGGGCGCGCCGTGGCCGCCGGTCAAGCAGCTTCGCGGTCATCCGAGCCGCGAGGGCGACCATTCGATTGGATTACGACGCGCTTGCGGACCCGTAGTCCCCGCAAAGCCACCTAAAGCGGCAAACCCACATAGTTTTCCGCGATCGCGGTCTGCATCACCTGCGAGCTTGCGACATAATCCAGCTCAGCAGCCTGCATCCGGTGCTCGAACGCCCCGTCCTCGGGAAAGCGGTGCATCAGCTTGGTCAGGTACCAGCTGAACCGCTCGGCCTTCCAGATCCGCGCCAGCGCCTTCGCCTGATAGCCAGCGAGTCCCGCCTCATCCCCGCGCTTGAAGAATGTCACCAGCGCCTCCGACAGATATGCCACGTCCGACGCCGCGAGGTTCAGTCCCTTCGCCCCGGTCGGCGGCACGATATGCGCTGAGTCCCCCGCAAGGAACAGCCGTCCGTGCCGCATCGTCTCGAACACATAGCTGCGCAGCGGCGCGATCGACATCTCGAGCGCCTTCCCCCGTGTCACCCCGTGCTCGCTCAGCGGATCGAATCGCGCCGCCAGCTCGTCCCACAGCCGTTCCTCACTCCAGTCCTCGACCCGGTCGGTCAGCGGCACCTGGATGTAATAACGGCTGCGCGTCGCCGAGCGCATCGACGCCAGCGCGAAACCGCGGTCGGTATTGGCATAGATCAGCTCGGAATGGCATGGCGGCACGTCCGCCAGAATGCCCAGCCAGCCGAACGGATATTCGCGCTCATACTCGCGCACCGCCGGAGACGGGATCGCCTTGCGCGAAGGGCCGTGGAACCCGTCGCATCCGGCGATGAAGGCGCAATCGATCCGCCGCGCCTCGCCGTCCTTGACGAAGGTCACATAGGGCGCGTCGCTCTCGATATCGTGGAGCGCGACATCCTTAGCCTCATAGACGATCTCCAGCCCCCGCTCCGGCGCCGCGTCCATCAGGTCGCGGGTCAGCTCGGTCTGGCCATAGACCATCACATGCTTGCCGGTCAGCGCGGCGATATCGATCCGGATCACGGCGTTGCTGGTCGCGAGGTTGAAGCCCTCCTCAATCAGCCCCTCGGCGTTCATCCGGGCGTCGATGCCAAGCTTCGTCATCAGCCCGGTCGTCACCGTTTCCAGCACGCCCGCGCGGATGCGCCCCAGCACATAGTCGGCCGACTGGCGCTCGACGACGACACAATCCACCCCCGCCTGCCGCAGCAGATGCCCCAGCAGCAGCCCCGACGGCCCGGCGCCGATGATCGCGACCGCAGTCCTCATCGTGCGGCTTCCAGCTGCTTTTCGAGGGCGTCGAGCACGCGGTAGCACGGCAGCACCTGCGCCACGCTGGCATTGGGCTCGCGCCCCTCGCGGATCGCGCTCACGAACTCGCGGTCCTGCAGCTCGATGCCGTTGTTCGTCACGGTCACGCCGGTCAGGTCGATCGGCTCTTCCTTACCGGTCACCAGATCGTCGTACCGCGCGATCCAGGTGCCGTTGTCGCAGATGTAGCGGAAGAAGGTGCCGAGTGGCCCGTCATTGTTGAAGCTCAGCGATAGCGTGCAGATCGCCCCGCTCTCGGCCTTGAGCTGGATCGACATGTCCATCGCGATGCCGAGTTCCGGGTGATGCGGTCCCTCGACCGCATTGGCCGCCACGATCGGCCCGGCCTGATAGGCGAACAGGTCCACCGTATGCGCGGCATGGTGCCACAGCAGATGGTCAGTCCACGACCGCGCCTCGCCCTTGGCGTTCATGTTCTTGCGGCGGAAGAAATAGGTCTGCACGTCCATCTGCTGGACGTTCAGCTCGCCCGCCGCGATCTTGTTGTGCAGATATTGGTGGCTCGGGTTGAAGCGGCGCGTATGCCCGACCATCGCGGTCAGACCGGTCTCATTGGCCTTGGCCAGCACGGCCTCGCCATCGGCCAGGCTGTCACACAGCGGGATCTCGACCTGCACATGCTTGCCCGCCTCCAGACACTGGATCGCCTGCGCCGCGTGCATCTGCGTCGGCGTGCATAGGATCACCGCGTCGAGACCCGGCTGCTCCAGCGCCTCGGCCAGTTCCGTGGTGGCGTGCCTGATCCCGTATTTGTCGGCGACCTGCTGCGTCGGCTCCAGCCGCCGCCCGACGACCGAAATCACCTCGACCCCGTCGATGTTCTTGAGGCCGTCCAGATGCTTTTCGCCGAAAGCGCCGGCGCCCGCGAGTGCGATCTTCATGTCTTTCTCCAGTCTCGGAAAATCATTCGGCGGCGAGCGCGGCGGCCCCGCTGCCCGTCATGTCGAGCCCCTCGCCATTGTCCGGCCGCAATACGAGGTGGCCGATCGCCGTGTTGCTGCACGGCACATGATAGTGTCGGTGCAGCGCGGCGGTGCGCTTGCCCATCGCGCCGCGCATGATCAGCCACATCACCATCTCGATGCCCTCGCTGCCGGTCTCGCGCAGATATTCGATATGCGGGATGCGGCGCAGATGGTCGCTCTCGCCGACCAGCCCGTCGAGGAACATGTTGTCCCACGCCTTGTTGATCAGCCCCGCGCGCGGACCCTGCAACTGGTGGCTCATGCCCCCGGTGCCCCACACCTGAACGTTGAGGTCTTCGGGGAAGCTCGCGACCGCACGCGCGATCGCCTCGCCCAGCGCCCAGCAGCGATTACCCGAGGGCGGCGGATAGGTGACGACGTTGACCGCCAGCGGGATCACCTTGCACGGCCATTGCTCGGCCGCGCCGAACATCATGCTGAGCGGCACGGTCAGCCCGTGATCGACGTCCATCTCGTTGATGATCGTCATGTCGAACTCGTCGAGGATCAGGCTCTGCGCGATATGCCAGGCAAGGTCGGGATGCCCGATCACATCGGGCACCTGACGCGGCCCCCAGCCTTCGTCGGCCGGCTTATAGCGCTCGCCGCATCCGATTGCGAAGGTCGGGATGATCTTCATGTCGAAGGCGGACGCATGGTCGTTATAGACCAGCACGACCACATCGGGCTTCTCGGCCTTTTCCCATTCGCGAGTCCAGTCGTACCCGGCGAAGATCGGGCCGAAATAGTCGTCCCTGTCCTTGCCGAAGTCATGCGCGACACCGAGCAGCGGCACATGGCTGGACGCCACGCCTGCGGTAATCCGGGCCATTACCTGGCTCCCTTCGTGTCTTCGCTGCCTTGCGGGGCGACGTTGGCCTTCTTCGAACGCGCGCCTTCGGGCGAGCGCCCCCCGGCATTCATCATCGCCTGATATTCCTCGACCGAGACGCCGGTCATGGTGCTCACCGCCTGAACGAAACTCAGGCCGTCGGTGGAGAATACCTTCGACAGGAAATAGATGTTGCCGCCCAGGTCGAGCAGCGTGTTGTAATCACGCGCCAGCACCGCCGCCTTCTGCGCGTCAGTCAGCGGCCATTCTTCCAGATAGGCCTTCTCATCGGCCTTCCAGCGCTCGCGATTCTCCGGTTTCATCAGGCTCATCGCGAACTGATTGAGGTGATAGCCCTGACGCGCCCGCGCCGCGGTGAACACGCGGGTACCCGGGATGTCCTCGAACTCGGCGAGGTACGAATGGATGTCCTTGGGTCCGCTCACAGCCCGCGCGCCTTCAGCCCGGCGTCGAGCCGCGGGAACACGCGCCGCGCATTGCCCTCGAAGATCGCCCCGCGCTCGGCGTCGGAAATATCAAGCGCGTCCACATAGCGCTTGGTATCGTCGAAATACTGCCCGGTGGTCGGGTCGATCCCACGCACCGCGCCCACCATTTCGCTGCCGAACAAGATGTTCTTGTTCTCGATCACGTCGGCGAGCAGGTCGATGCCCGGCTGGTGATAGACGCAGGTGTCGAAGAAGATGTTGTTCATCAGATGCGTGTCGAGCGCAGGCTTCTTGAGCATGTCGGCAAGGCCGCGATACCGCCCCCAATGATAGGGAACCGCGCCGCCGCCGTGCGGGATGATGAACTTGAGCGTCGGGAAGTCGGCGAACAGATCGCCTTCCAGCAACTGCATGAACGCGATCGTGTCCGCGGCGATGTAATAGCCGCCGGTCGCGTGCATTGCCGGATTGCAGCTGCCCGAGACGTGGATCATCGCCGGCACGTCCAGCTCGACCATCTTCTCGTAGAAGGGATACCAGTAGCGGTCGGTCAACGGAGGGTGGGTGAAATGCCCGCCCCCCGGATCCGGGTTGAGGTTACAGCCGATGAAGCCCAGTTCGGTGACGCAGCGCTCGAGTTCGACGATGCTCGCGCTCATGTCCGCCTTGGGCGACTGCGGTAGCATGCACACGCCCACGAACGTCTCGGGGAACAGCCCGACGACGCGTGCGATCAGGTCGTTGCAGCGCATCGCCCATTCCTTCGCGACGCTCTCGTCCCCGACATGCGGCGCCATCGCCGACGCGCGCGGCGAGAAGATCGTAAGGTCGGCGCCGCGCTCCCTGATCAGGCGCAGCTGGTTCGCCTCGATCGTCTCGCGGATCTCGTCGTCGCTGATCTCGGGGTAAGGCGGCGGTGTGGTGCCGGCCTTGAACGCCGCCTTCTGCTCCTCGCGCCACGCGTCATGCCCTTTGGGCAGCACGGTATAATGGCCATGACAGTCGATGATCACGCGGCCGGTTCCTCTCTATCGCTTTCGATCGCGGCAAGCTTCGCCGCCAGTCCTTCGGGCACGCCCGCTCCGAGCGCGCCCAGCTCGCGCTGCCGCGCGATCGTCCCCCGCGTCATCGCCGGGTCGATGCCCAGATCCTCCAGCGTTCTCGCGACCTCCTCCATCTCCGCCGCGCGGCGCGCCCCGTGCGCCAGCATCCGGTCGAGATTATAGTCGGCGCGATCGGCCCAGCCCTGAGCCTTCGCGCTCGCGTCGAGCGAAGCGATCACCGCCTCCCTCACGCCCGCGCGGTGAGCGGCAAGGATGCACTCGGCGGTCAGCGCCTCGATCCCCTTGACCATCACCGAACGGATCATCTTGATCGCTGACGCATCGCCGACCTTCGGCCCGGCAATCTCGACATGGGCGAACCCGATCGCCGCCAGCGCCGCCGCGGCGTCCGTAGCATGCGGCCCCGCGACCAGCAGCGGCACCCACATTCGCGCGGGATGCACCGGCGCCATCACCGCGACATCGGCATAGCGGCCGCCGGCGGCTTCGATCGACGCCGCCGCCGCACGCTTGGTGCCCGGCGCCACGCTGTTCATGTCCAGCCACAGCGCCCCCGGTGCTAGCCAAGCAGCCCCGTCCTGCGCCGCCGCGACCGCCTGATCGGCGGTAACCAGCGACAGCACCACCATCACCCCGTCCAGCGCCTCACGCGCACTCTCGCAGCCAGTCACCCCTGCGGCGGCATAGTCCGCCAGCTTGGATGTGCGGGCGGCAGGGTCGTTCGTCTTGAGGTCAAATGCCGCATCGCCGGGGCGGGCGAAAGTTCCGCCTGCCTCTCCGAAACCGATAAAGGCGACCGCACCGGTCATGATCCGGGGCGTTCACGACATTCCGCGCCGAAAGTGGAATCGGCGAGTACGGCGAAAGCCAACTTCGGCGCCGGGAGGTTCGACATGTTCGGTTCGCGGTCCATGCCCAACGGCTAGGGCGAGGAGCTCTCCGTGCCCAATCAGATTGGATTTCCGGCTATCGATTTTCCGGAAGTCTTGTTTCAGATGAGGCCGAGTGAATGAGATCGATCAGACGTTGCTGGCGCACGGTGGGGCGCCAGCCGGCGCGGGTGGTGATGCCGATGGTGCGCACCGTATCGGCGAGGTCGGGGCCGATCCGCACCAGCATCCCCGCCTCCACCTCGAGCGCCACCTGATCCGGCGAGAGCAGGGTGAGCAAGTCGCTCTGCGCGAGCAGGCCGCGAATCACCATCACCGACCCGCACTCGACCGGCACCTCGGGCAGCGCGCGGCCAGCGAACAGGGCTTCCCAGTGCGTCCGAAGTGGCGTCCCCGCCGGCCCCACCACCCACGGCCGCGCGGCGAGCTGATCCAGCGTCACCGCCCGCCCCGCCAGCGGATGCCCGGCGCGCCCGAAGATCGCGAGGCGATCAGTGAACAACGGCGACTGTTCGACCCCAGCCGGCGCCTCCTCGCGCAACGCGCCGATGGTCAAGTCGATCACGCCGTCGAGCAGCGGCTCGATCAGCTCGCGCCATGACCCTTCGACCACATCGACCACGGTTTCGGGCGCCTCGCGCAGCCAGGCCGCGAGCGCATGGGGCAGCAGGAGCGCACGGCTGAGCGGCATCGCGCCGATCGCGATGCGATCGACATCGGTGCCGTCGCCGCGCGCCTCGGCGATCCCCGCCGCGATTTCCCGCGCCGCGAGCCGCACGCCGCGCGCCATCGTCCGCCCCGCCGGGGTCAGCACGGTGCCGCGCCCGCGCCGCTCTACCAGCGTTACCCCGCAGATCTGCTCCAGATCGCGGACCGCGCGGTGGATCGCGGGCTGCGAAGCGCCGCTCGCCCCCGCCGCCCCAACGAAGCTCTGCGCATCGCTGAAATGAAGGAAAGCGTCGAGCTGAGTCGCGGTCATCAGCCATTCCGGCCGGGTGAAGCCCCGCGCACCCCGCCCCGGCCGCGCCGCCGCGGCGAGATAGCCGAACGCGCGATCGGCACGCTCGGCCAGCGCGGTTCCGGCGGGCGTGGGCGCGACGCCGTCGGGCCGCCGGTCGAACAGCGCGACCTCGAGTTGACGCTCGAGCTTGCCCAGCCCCTGAGTCAGCGCCGGTTGCGACAGCCCCACCGCTTCCGCCGCGCGGCTGAGGCTCCCCCGCCCGACGACAGCGGAGAGGGCCCGCAGGTGACGAAGGTTGAGATCGAACGGCCGGATCATCCGCCCCACATATCCGAAAAAGTTATAGGAAGGCAGAAAATCGTATTAACGCTTGGCCGCGCCATTGGGGGAGAACGAGCCGCAAGCGGGCGAAACCGCCGAAGAGAACAAGTCGACACCAAAAGGTGCGACCCAACCGATCGAGAACAAGGCGGCGCCGAAGTTCACTTTTCCGCGAAACGCCGATTCCACTTTCGCCTCCGGAGATGACAATGGTTGCACGCGTCGTACAGAATATCCCCCGCACCCCGCTGGACATCGTCGACGGGCTGGGAGTGTCGGGCGTCGCCACGGTCCACGAGGCGCAGGGCCGGATTGGCCTGCTCGCCCATCATATGCGTCCGATCTATCCCGGCGCGCGCATCGCCGGCAACGCGGTCACTATCTCTTCCCCGCCGGGCGACAACTGGATGGTGCACGTCGCGATCGAGCAACTGCGGGATGGCGACATCCTTGTCCTCGCGCCGACCAGCCCATGCGTGGACGGCTATTTCGGCGACTTGCTGGCGACCAGCGCGATGGCGCGCGGCTGCCGCGGGCTGGTGATCGACGCGGGCGTGCGCGACGTACGCGACCTGACCCAGATGGGCTTCCCGGTCTGGTCGAAGGCGGTGTTCGCGCAGGGAACAGTCAAGAACACGCTGGGATCGGTGAACGTGCCGATCGTGTGCGCGGGCGCGGCGATCGAGCCGGGCGACGTGATCGTCGCGGACGATGACGGGGTTTGCGTGGTCAAGCGCGCCGATGCCGTCACGGTGCTGGAGAAGGCGCGCGCGCGGGAAGCGGCGGAGGAGAGCAAGCGCAAGCGGCTGGCCGCCGGCGAGCTGGGCCTCGACATCTACGACATGCGCCCGCGCCTTGCCGACATGGGCCTCAAATATGAGTGAGGGCGTCCGCTGCATGTGGATGCGGGGCGGCACGTCCAAGGGCGGATACTTCCTGAAGGACGACCTGCCCGCCGATACCGCCGCACGCGACGCGTTCCTGCTGCGCGCGATGGGATCGCCCGACCCGCGCCAGATCGACGGGATGGGCGGCGCCGACCCGCTGACCAGCAAGGTCGCGGTGGTGAGCAAGTCGGCGCGCGACGGGGTCGATATCGACTATCTGTTCCTGCAGGTGTTCGTCGACCAGGCGATCGTCACCGACGCGCAGAATTGCGGCAACATCCTTGCCGGGATCGCCCCCTTCGCGATCGAGCGGGGGCTGGTGACGGCGGCGGACGGCGAGACGCGAGTCGCGATCTTCATGGAGAATACCGGACAGGTCGCGGTCGCCACCGTCCAGACCCCGGGCGGCAGGGTGCGCTATGACGGCGACGCGGCGATCAGCGGCGTCCCGGGCACCGCCGCGCCGACCCCTCTCGCCTTTCGCGACACCGCCGGATCGTCTTGCGGCGCGCTGCTGCCGACCGGAAACGGAGTCGACACGATCGATGGCGTGAAGCTGACGCTGATCGACAACGGAATGCCGTGCGTCGTCATCGCAGCCAGCGACATGGGCATCACGGGTTATGAGGACCGCGACACGCTCGACGCCGATGCCGCGATGAAAGCGAAGGTCGAGGCGATCCGCCTGAAAGCCGGACCGCTGATGAACCTTGGCGACGTCACCGAAAAGTCGGTGCCCAAGATGATGCTGGTCGCGGCTCCCCGCGAAGGCGGCGCGATCGCCGTCCGGTCGCTGATCCCCCACCGCGTCCACGCCTCGATCGGCGTGCTCGGCGCGGTGAGCGTCGCGACCGCATGCCTGATCGACGGATCGCCCGCCGCCGCGGTGGCACGGGTGCCCGCGGGATCGAACAAGACGCTGGGCGTCGAACACCCGACCGGCGTCACCGAATGCGTCGTGACGATCGATGCGGACGGCGCGCCGGTCGAAGCGGGAATGCTGCGCACCGCGCGCAAACTGATGGACGGAGAGATATTCGCGTGAAGGACGAAGCAGGCCGCATCCGGAGCTGGACGCTCGAACCGTCGAAGCCGCGCTATACCCCGCCGCCGGGCGCAGTCGACGCGCACTGCCATGTGTTCGGGCCGATGGCCGATTTTCCGTTCAGCGCAAAGGCCAAGTACCTGCCGCAGGACGCCGGTCCCGACGCGCTGTTCGCGCTGCGCGAACGGCTGGGCTTCGCACGCAACGTGATCGTTCAGGCGAGCTGCCACGGCACCGACAATCGCGCGACGCTGAACGGCATCGCGGTATCGGGCGGCACCTGCCGTGGCGTCGCGGTGGTCGATCCGGCAATCAGCGACGCCGAGCTGGATGCGCTGCACGCGGGCGGCATCCGCGGGGTGCGGTTCAACTTCCTCAAGCGGCTGGTGGACGACGCGCCCAAGGACAAGTTCCTCGACGTCGCGCAGCGCATCGCGCGTCTGGGCTGGCATGTGGTGGTCTATTTCGAGGCGGACATCCTTGAAGAGATGAAGCCGTTCCTGGGTGCGATCCCCGTGCCGGTCGTGATCGACCATATGGGCCGCCCCGATGTGCGGCAGGGACCGGACGGCGCGGACATGCGGGCGTTCCGCGCGCTGCTCGACAGCCGCGATGACATCTGGACCAAGGTCACCTGCCCCGATCGGCTGGATCCAGCCGGGCCGCCCTATGCCGATTTCGTGGCGGCCGTCCGGCCGCTGGTCGAGACCTATCCCGACCGCGTGCTGTGGGGCACCGACTGGCCCCACCCGAACATGGAAAGCGTGCTGCCCGACGACGGCGCGCTGGTGGACGTGATCCCGGCGATCGCGCCGACCGAGGAGCTCCGGCACAAGCTGCTCGTCACCAATCCGATGCGGCTCTACTGGCCCGAGGAAACCTGACATCGCGGGGGCGGCGCGCCACCGGGGCAACGGGCGGCTGATCCTGCTGGGCGGGATCACCGCGCTCGGCTCGCTCGCGATCCAGATCCTCGTCCCCGCGCTGCCCCTGCTTGCCGGCGGGATCGGCGCGACGCCCGCGGGGGGCCAGCTGGTCATCTCGGTCTATCTTGTCGGGCTCGCGCTGGGACAGCTCGTCTGGGCGCCCGTGGCGGATCATCATGGACGCCGCCCGGTGCTGCTGTGGGGCATCGTCATCTTCCTCGCCGGAACGCTGTGCTGCGCGATGGCCGGCAATCTGGCGGTGATGCTCGCCGGCCGTGCGATCCAGTCGATCGGAGCAGCCTCGTCGCTGGTCACCGGGCGGGCAATGGCGACCGACACCGCACCCGCGGGCAAGGCGGCGGCACCGCTGGCGATCCTGACCAGCGTGACGCTGATCTCACCCGCGATAGCCCCGGCGATCGGCGGCGCGGTGACGAGCGTCGCGGGATGGCGAACGCTGTTCGCGATCCTGGCAGTGTTGGCGGTCGCCGGCGGCGCGCTGGCGTTGCGCATGCTGCCCGAGACGCGCGCCGGGGATCGCGCGCCACTGCATCCCCGGCGGCTAGCGGGCAATTACTGGCGGGTGGCACGGCATGGCGGCTATCTGCCGCTCGCGCTCGCCAATGCGCTGATCAGCGGCGGGTTCTATACCTTCCTCGCCGTGTCACCGTTCGTGCTCGACGCAGCTGGAGCGACGCCGGCGCTGGCGGGCATCTTCTACTCCGCGGTTGCTTGCGCGATCATCGGCGGGACGCTGAGCGTGCCGCTGATC
>DATIGZ010000146.1:0-8784 GCA_035481255.1 Sphingomonas sp.
CGAGCCGCAACGGCGAATCGGGCAGCGGCCGGGGGCGGGGGCGCTCGAGCATCTCCAGACTGGTGACGATCGTCGCCACCTCGCCCGGCTTGACCGGGATCAGGCCCACGCGATCGGCTTCCCGTTCATCAGGACCACGTCGCCAGCGGGGGCAGGCTCATCAGGATCGCGTCGATATTGCCACCGGTCTTGAGGCCGAACAGCGTGCCGCGGTCATAGACGAGGTTGAACTCGGCATAGCGCCCCCGCCACTCAAGCTGCTGCGCCTTGTCAGCGTCGGTGAAGGGCGTCGCCATCCGCCGCCGCACGATTGCCGGGAAGGTTTCGAGGAACGCGCGGCCGACATCCCGGGTGAAGGCGAAATTCGCGTCCCACGCATCGCCCTCGCTGTCGAGGTGGTCGTAGAAGATCCCCCCGACGCCGCGATGCACCTTGCGGTGCGGGATGTAGAAATAGTCGTCGGCCCATTTCTTGAAGCGCGGATAGTGCTCGGGATCGTGCGCGTCGCATGCCGCCTGCATCGTCGCGTGGAAATCGGCGGTGTCGTCGGCATAGGGAATCGGCGGGTTCAAGTCCGCGCCGCCGCCGAACCAGCGCTTGGTGGTGCACAGGAAGCGCGTGTTCATATGCACCGCGGGCACATGCGGATTGGCCATATGCGCGACCAGACTGATGCCGGTGGCGAAGAAGCGCGGATCCTCGCCCGCGCCGTGGATCGTCTTGCCGAACTCGCCCTCGAACGTCCCGCCGACGGTGGAGACGTTGACGCCGACCTTCTCGAACACCTTGCCCTTCATCACGCCGCGCACCCCGCCGCCGCCCGGTTCGCCCGACGGATCGGCCCGATCCCACGGAGTGTATTCGAACGCGGCATCCGATCCGGCCTCGCGCTCGATCGCCTCGAATTCAGCGCAGATCGAATCGCGCAGGCTTTCGAACCATTCCCGCGCGCGGGCCTGCTGGGGGTCGAGGTCGATCATTCAGGGAAGCCTTTGGTCTGTCTGAGCGCCTCGGCGAGCGCGATGCCCGCCGAAACCGCGAGGTTCAAGGAGCGCATGCCCGCCTTCATCGGGATTCGCACGCGCAAATCGGCGCGGTCGTGGACGAATCCGGGAACGCCCGCGCCTTCGGAGCCGAACAGCAGGGTATCGCCCGGCGCGAATTGCGTTTCGTCAAACCGGACATTGGCCTGTGTGGTGAACAGCACGATCCGCGCCGGCATTGCCTGGAACGCGTCCCAGTCGGCGTGGCGCGTGACCACGGCTCCTTCGGTATAGTCCATGCCGGCGCGCGCCAGCGCACGATCGCTCCATGCGAATCCCATCGGCTCGATCAGGTCCACGCCCGCGCCGAAACAGGCGGCGGTGCGGATGATCGTGCCGACATTGCCGGCGATATCGGGCTGGAACAGGGCCACACGCATGGTCTGTCCCGATAGGGCAGGGGGCATGCCTGCCACAAGCCGGTCAAAAAGGCGGTTGGCAAATGCGGCATGTGCCGTCTATCAGGCCGCCCAGCCACCGGGGGCACCGGGGGGCTTGGCGTTGCGTTCGCGCGCTTCGCTGCACCGGTTTCAAGGACGCAAATCGCGTCATTCGTTAGGACGCATCCGCGTCAGGGTTTTTGAAGTGCAAGGGCTGATGCATGGCAACGCTTGATGAAGCTGTTACCCCGGACGGAGCGCCCGACGCGCCGGCCGATCCCCGCCGTCGCGATTATCTCGCGATCGGTGCGGTCGCCTGGGCGGGCGTTGGCGCAGGCGTGGTCGCGCTCCCGCTGATCAACCAGATGAGCCCGTCGGCCGACGTGCTCGCGCTGTCGACCACCGAACTCGACGTGTCGGCGATCCAGCCGGGCCAGTCGATCAAGGCGACCTTCCGCAAGCAGCCGCTGTTCGTGCGTAACCTGACCCAGAAGGAAATCGACGAGGCGAACGCCACGCCGGTGACCGACCTGCGCGATCCCCAGACGCTCGCCGAGCGGACCAAGGAGGGCAAGTCCAACTGGCTGGTCACGCTGGGCGTGTGCACCCATCTCGGCTGCGTGCCGCTGGGCGCGGGCGAGGGCGAGAACAAGGGGCCGTTCGGCGGCTATTTCTGCCCGTGCCACGGTTCGGCCTATGACACGGCCGGCCGCATCCGCACCGGCCCCGCGCCGACGAACCTCGCGGTTCCCGAATATGAGTTCATTTCCGACACCGCGATCCGGGTCGGCTGAGGGCAAATGGCATGAGCTTCCCCTGGGCAAAGCAGTATGAGCCGAAGCATCCCGTGATGAAGTGGGTGGACGATCGTCTGCCGCTTCCGCGCTTCGTCTACAACGCCGTCGGCGCCGGCTATCCGGTGCCGCGCAACCTCAACTATTTCTGGAACTTCGGCGTCCTCGCCGGGATGTTCCTGGCGTTCCAGCTGGTCACCGGCATCGTGCTGGCGATGCACTATGCGGCCAACGCCGGCATCGCGTTCGACAGCGTCGAGCACATCATGCGCGACGTGAACGCCGGCTGGTTCCTGCGCTATGCGCACGCCAACGGCGCGTCGATGTTCCTGCTGGTGGTCTATATCCATATCGCCCGCGGCCTGTGGTACGGTTCGTACAAGGCCCCGCGCGAGATGGTGTGGCTGCTCGGCGTCGTCATCTTCCTGCTGATGATGGCCACCGCGTTCATGGGCTATGTGCTTCCCTGGGGCCAGATGAGCTTCTGGGGCGCGCAGGTGATCACCGGCTTCTTCTCGGCGATCCCGGGCGTGGGCGAGACGATCCGCGTGTGGCTGCTGGGTGGCTTCGCGCCGGACAACGCCGCGCTCAACCGCTTCTTCTCGCTCCACTATCTGCTGCCGTTCGTGATCGCTGGCGTGGTCATCCTCCACATCTGGGCGCTGCACATTCCGGGTTCGTCGAACCCGACCGGCGTCGAGGTGAAGAGCGAGCAGGATACCGTGCCGTTCCACCCCTATTACACCGCCAAGGATGGCGTGGGCGTGGGCGTGGCGCTGCTGGTGTTCGCGTCGCTGATCTTCTTCGCGCCGAATCTGCTGGGCCACCCGGACAACTACGTCCCGGCCAACCCGCTCTCGACGCCCGCGCACATCGTGCCCGAATGGTACTTCCTGCCCTTCTACGCGATCCTGAAGTCGTTCACGATCGACTTCATCTTCCCGGCGAAGCTGTGGGGCGTGCTGGCGATGTTCGGCTCGATCCTGCTGCTGTTCTTCCTGCCGTGGCTCGACACCTCGCCGGTCCGTTCGGCGAACTATCGCCCGACCTACAAGTGGTTCCTGCTGGTGCTGCTGGTCGACGTGCTGGTGCTTGGTTACATCGGTGGCGCTTCGCCGTCGCCGGGCGTGATCCTGATCGGTCAGATCGCGACCGTCTATTACTTCCTGCACTTCCTCGTGATCCTGCCGATCGTGTCGGCGATGGAACGTCCGCGTCCGCTGCCCAACTCGATCACCGAGGCTGTGCTGGGCGGCAAGGGCGGCACCTCGCCTGCGCAGACCGCGCTGGCTGCCGAATAAAAGGGGCTTGAGATAACATGGTTCGCATTGGCGGATTTATCGTCGGCGTCGGCTTCGTCTTCGCCCTTCTCCTCGGCATCTGGGACACGGTCGCCAACTGGATCAAGGAGCCCCCGGTCGCGACCGCGGAGCACGAGTTCCACGAGCACCCGAAGAAGGTGGACTTCTCGTTCAACGGCTTCTTCGGCAAGTACGACAACCGGCAGCTCCAGCGCGGGCTTCAGGTGTACAAGGAAGTGTGCGCGGCTTGTCACTCGCTGCGGCTGGTATCGTTCCGCGACCTCGAGGCGCTGGGCTATAGCGAAGGTCAGGTGAAGACCATCGCCAAGGGCTTCCAGGTGGCGTCGATCAACCCGGAAACGGGTGAGCCGGCGACCCGCGATGGCATCGCTTCGGATCGCTTCCCGTCGCCTTATGCCAACGACGTCGCCGCGCGCGCCGCGAACAACAACGCGGTTCCGCCCGACTTGTCGCTGATGGCCAAGGCGCGCCACGACGGCAGCAACTATGTCTATTCGCTGCTGACCGGCTACCAGAACCAGCCCGCCGAGCTCCTTAAGGAGTTCCCTGAGGCTGCGACGCCGAAGGGGCTGCACTACAACCCCTATTTCGCGACGCTCAACCTCGCGATGGCGCCGCCGCTCAAGGACGGTCAGGTCACCTACACGGACGGCACGCCCGCCAAGCTCGACAACTATGCGCAGGACGTCGCGGCATTCCTGACCTGGACCGCCGAGCCGAAGATGGAGGCGCGCAAGACCGCCGGTTTCGCGACGCTGATCTTCCTCGTGATCTTCTGCTTCCTCGCCTATGGCGCCAAGAAGCAGATCTGGCGGAACGTGAAGGACTAAGTCCTCCGCCTGAACATTTCTCCGTCGGCCCGGGAAGCGATTCCCGGGCCGTTCGTTTTGAAGGGGAACTGATATGCCCGCCGACGATCTTGCCGCGCTGATCCGCACCATTCCCGATTTCCCCAAGCCCGGGATCATGTTCCGCGACATCACCACGCTGCTGCTCGATCCCGCCGGGCTTGCGCGCGCGGTCGAGGCCATCGTCGATGCGGTGGACGGTCCGGTCGATCTGGTCGCGGGGATCGAGGCGCGGGGCTTTATCTTCGCCTCACCCGTCGCGCTGGCGCTGGGCGCCGGCGTGCTGCTGGTGCGCAAGGACGGCAAGCTCCCCGGCGCGACGATCGCCGAGGACTATGCGCTTGAGTACGGCACCGACCGGATCGCGATCCATGCCGATGCCTTCGCGCCCGGCGCGCGCGTGCTGCTGATCGACGACCTGATCGCCACCGGCGGCACCGCGCGCGCGGCGGCGCGCCTGTTGCGCAAGGCAGGGGCCCGGGTGACTCAGGCGGCGTTCGTGATCGACCTCCCCGAGTTGGGCGGCGCCGATGCGTTGCGCGCCGAGGGGATCGACGTCACCGCCCTCGTCGCGTTCGACGGCCACTGAGGGAACCGCGCTGCCCTCTCCCCCGTTTCCAGACGGTTAAGGGCGCTTGTACGCGTCCGTGGAGAGCAACCATGTACATCCCGCGTATCTTGACCGCTGGCCTGATCGGGGCGGCGGCGCTTGGGGTTTCCGCCTGCACCGATGGCTATGGCTATTCGGGCGTCTCGGTCGGCTATGGCAGCGGCTATTACGACGACGGCTATTATGGCGGCGGCTATTACGGCGCCGGTTACGGTAGCCCGTACTGGGGCTGGTATGGCGACTATTACTACCCCGGCACCGGCTACTACGTCTACGACAGCTATCGTCGCCCGCATCGTTGGAACGACAGCCAGCGCCGCTACTGGGAGCAGCGCCGCAATGGCTGGAGAGGCGCGCCGCGCGACGTCCGCCAGAACTGGCGCGAATTCGGACGCGACCGTCGTCAGGACGAGCGGGCGTACCGGCAGGACCGCCGGCAGGATCGCGGCGCGTATCGCGACGGACAGGTCACGCGCGAGCAGTTCCGCGAGGAACGCCGCGATGACCGGCGGGACTATCGCCGCGAATATCGCGAGGACCGCGGCGAGCTAAGGCGTGAGAACCGTCGCGACCGGCGGCGGCCCCGTTAAGCGGGGCGCCGCGCGACCAGGCCGCGTGCGATAAAGCTCATCACCGGCTCGTCATGCTGGTTGTAGACGGTCATGCGCGCGCGCGTGCGGCCCATCTCAGGGCGCTTTTCCATCGGCTCCTTCTCGAGCAGTTCGTTCTCGCAGCGCAGCGTGTCGCCGGGGTAAACCGGCTTGATCCAGCGCAACTCGTCGATCCCGCCCGCGCCGAGGCTGGCGGAGGGATTGGCCTGCATATGCGCGACGAACATCGACATGGTCATCGCGCAGGTGTGCCAGCCGCTCGCCGACATTCGCCCAAAATGAGTCTTGGCCGCGGCCTCGTCGGAGAGGTGGAAGGGTTGCGGGTCGTACTTCTCCGCGAAGCCCAGCACTTCCTCGCGCGTTACCTCGTACGAACCGAAGCTCGCCTTGTCGCCGACCGTCAGGTCCTCGAAATACTTCATGCAATCAGTTTCGTCTTGAAACTTGGTTTTGGCAAGAGGGGACGGGATGCGCCCGTCCCCTCCGCCGTTCAGCTGCCCAGCGAGAGCTTGGCGAAGCCCGTCACGCTCACCGGCGACTTGCCGTAAAACGGGTCGAGCGCCGCGGGCATGGCATAAGCCGCGACCGTCCCGCCCAGCGCCAGATTGACCGACTTCACGATCGGGATGCGATAGGCATAGCCGCCTTCGAACCGCGCGACCCGGAACGCCCGATCGTGCAGCGGATGGCCATGGTCGGGGAACAGCTCGCTATTCTCGGTCACCTCGACGCGCCCGAACACCGAGTGGCGCGGGCCGATGTCCCAGTTCACCTCGCCCAGCCACGCGCTCAGCGTGTCGCCGGGAATGCGGTTCTTGGCCGAGAAGGCGAGCGTCGCCGCCAGTCCGCCCTTCGCGTAATGGACGCTCGCGGTGGTCCGCGCTTCGTCCCCGCCGTGCAACGCCTCGGGCTCCTTGAGGCGCCCGTGGCTCACCTGCATCGCCCAGTTGGGGGTGGGAGTGAGGGTGGCGCGGAAGCTCCACGAATCGAACTTGGGCGTGTCGATGCCCCAGCGCTCTTCGTCCGGCTCGCGTCCGGTGAACAGCGACCCTTCGAGCTGGAAGGCGCGGGTGCGCACGCCCGCGGTCGCCACGCCATAGGTGATGTGCGTGCTGTCGAACCAGTGATGCGCGATCGGGGACATCGGCTGATAGCGCGCCGAGCGGCGGTGCATGAAGGCGGGCGGCCCGAGCGCCGGTTCGCCCACAGGCCCGCCATAGAGGAAGACCGATGCGCCGTCGGCGACGTCGACCTCGACCCGTGCAGCCAGTTCCATGAACAGGTCGTGCGGGTGCTGGCGATCGACCAGCGCCTCGCCGAACGCGGTCTCGCCGGTTGCGAGCAGGTTCGGATAGCCGCGCCGGCCCATCAAGGGCTCAAGACTGAACATCGTCTTGAGCTCGATCCGGGCACCTTCGCCCAGATCGCGGGCGGCGCTGACCATGCCCATCGACTGGATGAAGGCCATGTCGTCCCCGCGCGGACCACCCTGATCGGTGGCGACTCCCCACAGATAGCCGTGTGCCATCACCATCCAGTCGCCCGCATTGACGTGCAGCCCGTCATGCGCGCCGCCCTGCGCGGCGGGGAGCAGCGCGGTGCCCGATGCCGTCACGGCGTTGGGGCGGGGCTTTGCGGGGGCTGCCTCATCCTTTGCCGGACCATGTTCGTGATGCTGGTGCGGCGCGGGCGCCGGGGCAGGGGCCGGAACCGTCGCCGGAGCCGGAGCCGGAGAGGGGGCAGGGGCCGGCATCTGGTGCTGGCCGTGGTCGTGCTGCTGCGCCGCCGCAACGGGCAGCGGTGCCGCCGCCAGCAGGGCGGCGAGCGATACGCTCGTTTTCATATTCTTACTCCGTGTCTGATCGTTCGAGGCGGGGCAAATGCCCCGGCGACGATCAGGCGCGCGGAGGAGGCGGTTCGGGCGTCAGCGCGGCTTCGGGCGATCCCGTGGCGAGCGGGGGCAAACCGTGCGTGGCGACGAGCAGGCGTGGCGGCGCGACCCGCACCACCTTGAGCGTCGTCGGCGCGATACAGCCGACGCACAGCATATTGCCCATCTTCATCGGCTGAACCGGCTGCGGCTCGGGCACGGCTTCGTCCATCGCCATGATGTGTCCGGCCATCGGGGCCGGCTCGTCATGGCATGCGGGCGCCGCCGCCGCATGGGCGGGCAGGGTGCTGAGGATCAGCGCCAGCATCACGAACAGGCGGACGAGCATTGCGCCGACATAGCGGGTGATCGCCGCGCCGCCAACCGTTGCGGCTTTTCGCGGCGATGCCTAGCTTGATCGCATGCCGCCGCCCGATCTTGCCGCTGGCCTTCGCACCCGCCTGATCGGGGTGGTGCGGCGCACCTTCAACGATCAGGGCAAGGGCGAGAAGCCGGTCCAGCGGAGCGACGACGCGCTGTTTCCACGCGGCTGCGTCACCTGGCGCGTGCATGGCGATGTGACGACGATGATGGTCGGCGGGGTCGCCTCGCTGCTGCTTCAGATGCTGCACCCGGCGGTGCTGGCGGGGGTGTGGGACCATAGCGCGTTCCGCAAGGACATGCTCGGGCGCCTGCGCCGCACCGCGCGCTTCATCGCCGAGACGACCTATGCCGAGCGCGGCATCGCCGAAGCGACGATCGCCAGGGTGCGCGAGGTGCATGAGCGGGTCGCGGGAACGCTGCCCGACGGGACGCCGTATCGCGCCGACGATCCCGAGCTTCTGGCGTGGGTGCATGTTACTGAAATGTGGAGTTTTCTTGCCGCATGGCAGCGCTATGGCGTGGCGGTCAGCCGCGCCGAGGAGGATATCTATTACGCCGAGACCGCGCGGATCGGCGAGGCGGTGGGCGCCGATCCCGTCCCGCGCAGCAAGGCGGAGACCGAGGCGCTGATCGCGGCGATGCGGCCGCAACTGGTGGTCGATTCCCGCACCCGCGAAGTCGCGCGCTTCGTGCTCGACCACCCCTCGCCCAGCCTTGCCATGGCGCCCGCACAGGCCGCGATCTTCGCCGCGGCGGTCGATCTGCTGCCCGACTGGGCACGCGCGATGCACGGCCTCAAACGACCGCCGGCAACGCCGCTGGTGCGCGGATCGACGCTGGCGATCGCCAAGACCTTCAGATGGGCGTTTGGTTGATGCGGCACCGGCCCGCTCCCCCACCCCGCCACCCATTGATTGTACGC
>DATIGZ010000147.1:0-3300 GCA_035481255.1 Sphingomonas sp.
CGGCCCCCGCCGCCGCCCAGCCCCCCGTATCGGCGGCGGACAAGCGGACGCGAACGCTGCGCGACGCGATCGAACCGCTGTTCAACGACATCGCCGACCGGTCCCGGCTGGGCAAGATCGAGGATCGCATGTTCGCGGGCAGCGGCGCGGAGCGGCTGGTGTTCCGCATGCCTGAATGCGTGCGCTGGGCAACCGAAGGCCACACCTTCGCTTATGCCGTGCCACCCGCCCATCGCGACCGCGCGGTGGGGCTGCGCAGCTTCTGGTACGCGCACAGCAACGGCGCGCTCTCCTGGCATTTGAGCTTCGCCGTCCACTACGGACCCGACCTCGAGCGCGATCTCAAGGCGCAAATGCCGTCCACCTATTACTTTCTTTCCCTCCTCCAAAAGCTCGCCTGGCCAAAGGAGTTCCGCGCGACGGGCACCAAATGCTCGATGCACAAGCTGATCGGCATCGACGTGCGGCGGCGCGGCTCGGCCGACATGCTTCCCTTCTGGGATTTCGTCGAGCGTCGCTTCGCCGACGACTGGCAATGCGTCGCGGCGCGGCATCCGCTGGCGGATCCGGGCGCCACCTTCGCCCAGCTGGTGCGCACGCTGCCGTCAATCGAGGTGCCCGGGCTTGATTGCCCGGTGAGCCGCTCGCTCTTCTTCATTCGCGACCATCATCTGATGTCGCTGATCCAGCCCAAGGACGGCTCGGGCGCGCTGGTCAAACGCCAGTTGCGCGTGAGCGATACCGATTTCAGCCAATATCCGGTGCTGATCGAAAAGCAGCGGCGCGCGCGATCCCGGCTGGTCGAGCTCGATGCCGGCTACTGGACCGCGGTTCTGAACGGGCCGACGGCACCGGGCCGTCCCGGTCCGCATGACCGGCTCGCCTATCTGTTCCTCGCCGGGTTCAATCAGAACATCGTCGATTTCACCAATCAGGAGGCGTCGGAAGTGCTCGACAGCCTCGATCCGATCTACCCCAACTCCGAGACGCAGGAGCAGGAAGGGTTCTTTGTCCGCTACGCCAACCCGCGCTCGATGATCACCTATGTCTCGCGCTCACGCACGCTTGAGGTCGGCAACGATCATATCGGCACCTGCCCCTACGCCTTCCTGATCCACGCGCTGTCGATGCACAACGAAGCGCTCACTCAGGCGCAGGAAGAGGCGACTTTCGCCGCGATCGACAGCATCACGCATGAGATCGAATGCGGGCGGGCGGTCGAGACGGGCCGCCACGGCCATTACGAAGCGGCGGAGCGGCTGATCAACGAAACGCGCATCGCCGCCTTTCAGATCTATGACCGCCATCGCTACGCCAACCCGTTCCGCTACGATACCGAGCGCGACGTGTTCGACGAGCTTGAGCGATTGCGCGGCACCTCGCGGCTCAAGCTGGCCTATGAAGCCGCGCTGGCTTCGCTGGAGGAGCAGGCCCGCGATCTCGAACGCCTGCGGCAGGCCGAGGACGATGCCGAGACCCAGGCGCAGGACCGCAAGATCTCCGGGCTTCTCGGCGCGCTCGGCATCTTCGGTGTGATTCAGGTGGTGTTTCAGATCGACCAGTTCGTGCGGAGCAACGATCTCAGCCTGCCGCTGCGGATCTCGCTCAGCATGGCCTATTGTGGCGTCCCGATCCTCGCCGGTATCCTGCTCTTCCGCTTCTCCCGGCGAAAACGGCGCCGCGCCGCCCAAGCCGAGCCCGGCGCTTCCACTAGGCCGCAGCGCGCCGCTTGAGCCACACGCCCGCGCGCCAATAGTGGAACAGCGCCCAGGGCGTCGCCGCGGCAAGACTCAGCATCGCCCAGCGCAGTGCTTCGGCGTCGCCCAGCGACGGTTTGAGCGCGTCCGAGATCACCCCGATCATCGTCGGCCCCAGCCCAAGCCCGATCAAGTTGATCACCAGCAGCGTGACCGCCGCCCACAGCGCGCGCATCCGCAGCGGCGCCAGCCCCTGAATCAGCGCGAAAGTCGGGCCGAGATAGGAATTCACCAGCAGCAGCGACGCCCAATAGATCGGGATCGCGATCCACGGATCGGACGAGGCGAAGAACAGAAAGGACAAAGGCAGCCCGATCCCCTTCATCACCAGCACCAGCCAGCTTTGCGCGTGCAGCCCCCAGCGCTCCGCCGCCTTGTTGGCGAGCCAGCCGCCGAGTACCGCCGACAGCGTTCCGCATACGGCGCCCACCGGCGCGACGATCGATGCGATCTGCAATTTGTCCAACCCGATGGTGCGGATCATGAAGCTCGGCCCGAAGGCGGTATGGCCATAGCCGATCAGCGAGGTGATGGTGACACCCATCACCAGATGCACCGCGGCGCGATTTGCGAACAGTGAGCGGAAGCCTTCGCCGAAGCTCGGCATCGCCGCCTGTGCCGCGGGGGCATGGCCGGGGTCGGAAAGTCCGCGGCGCGGCTCGACCACGAACAGCTTGATGACGATGGCGAGGATGATGCCCGGAATGCCGACCGCGAACATCGCGACACGCCAGCCGAAGAAATGTGCCAGCGTGCCCCCGATCATCGTGCCGCCCGCGGCCCCCAGCACCACACCCAGCGAGTAGATGCCCATTGCCCCCGCGCGCTTTTCGGGCGGATAGAGGTCGGCGATGATCGAATGGCTGGGCGGGCTCGACCCCGCCTCGCCGATGCCCACGCCGATCCGCGCGAGCAGCAGTTGCACGAAATTCTGGGCGAGTCCGCACACCGCGGTCATCGCGCTCCACAGCGCCAGCGCGATGCCGATGATGTTGACGCGGTTGCCCTTGTCGGCCCAGCGCGCCACCGGCAACCCCAGGGTCGCGTAGAAGATCGCGAAGGCGAACCCGGCGAGCAGTCCCAGCTGCGTGTCTGAAAGCAGCAGCTCGCGGCGGATATCCTCCTGCAGGATCGCAAGGATCTGCCGGTCCATATAGCTGAAGAAATAGGCCGAGGTGAGCAGCCCCAGCGTCAGTGTCCGCCGCCGGATCGCGACCTCGTCCGGATGGCCCGCGGGCGGGGAGATCGTCGCCGCCGAGCCGGTTGCCGCATTGGTCGCCATCTGCACGCTACTCCACAATAAAAGGGGGGCCCCGCCACCTCCCCAAGCGGCGGGGCCCCGTGCTGACGCAGCTTCAGAACTTGGCGCTGACGCCGATCTTGAAGTTGCGGCCCAGCGGATTCCCCACGAACGGCTCGTAGTTATAGTCCTCCCGCGCGAACGGCGGGTCCTGGTCGAAGATGTTGTAGACGCTGCCCGACAGGGTGATGCGGTCGTTGATATCCCACTGGATCGTCAGGTCCGCGGTGGTGAAGCTGTCGA
>DATIGZ010000148.1:0-6480 GCA_035481255.1 Sphingomonas sp.
GACCCCCGCCAATACGGGCAAGGCGGCCCGGTTGCCGGTCAGCTGCCCGCGCGCGAGCACCACGCCCTTGCCGCCCTTGCCTGCCTCGGAGAAGCTGAAATAGACCAGCCTGTTCTTCGCGAAATCGGGGTGCAGCACGACATCCTTGAGCGCGCCCTGCCCCGCGCTGTCGACCGCCGGGATGCCGCCTACCGGCCTCCTGGTCTTGCCGTCGGGGCTTACCAGCAGCAGCGTCCCCGCCTTCTCGGTGACCAGCATCCATCCGTCGGGAAGGAAGGTCATCGCCCAGGGCGAATCGAAATCGGCGACCGGGGTGACGGTGAAGGGGAGGCCGTTCGATGGCGCGGCGGCTTCCTGACTGTTGCCCGGCTGCGCGCCGGTACAGGCGATCAGGGTGAGCGAGATGGCGGCGATCGGCAACAGGCGCATCGGGTTCTCCGGGGAAGCTGAAGTCCCCGCAACGCATGGGGACAAGGGGATGTTGCATGGCATTTACGTCATCGCAACGCCGCGTCGCTACGCTACCTCCGTACAGGGGAACGCGATGCAATGGCTCCGGCGCGCACCGATCAAGGAAGCGCTGCTCCTTCTCTATCTGATCGCCGATGGCGGCAATCTCGCCGATCGGGTGACCTCGCTCGGCCTGTCGCCGTCGCTGGGCCTGTTCGCGGCCTTCTATGCCGTCCTGGCGGGGGCGTTGTGGGTGGCCTCGCGGCTCGCCTCGACGCTGCTGCGCTGGACGATGGGCGTGCTGCTGTTCGCCGCCGCCGCCTTTATCGGCGCGAGCGAACGGATTCTCGACGATCACCTCACTTATGACGGTTTCCTCAACCTGATCGGATCGGCCGGGTTCGCGGGCGATGCGTTGACCGAGCATGGCGTGCGCATCGGCGCTGAGGTCCTCGTTGCGCTGCCCTTGCTCTTCGCGATCGGTTTCGCGCCGCGCAGCAAGCGGCGATTCGATGTGCGCTGGGCGGCGGTGCCGCTGGGCGCGTTGGCGCTGTTGACGGCCATGTTGTTCGCGCGCGGCGGTGACGGCGCGCGCGGGTTGCCCGGCGCGTTCACCCCGCTCGCCTATCTGACGCTCGCGACGGGCGAGGAACTGGCGAGCGACGGCAAGCGGCGTCCGGTGGCGATGCCGCCGCATGCGGTATCGGGGGCCGGCGACATCGTTCTCGTCGTCGATGAAAGCGTCGCCGCGCGCTATCTCGATCTTGCCGACTCTTCGGGCGTGCGTACCGGACTGCTGACGCCGCCACCGGGAATCGCGGTGCATAATTTCGGCGTCGCCGCGTCGATCACCAACTGCTCGCTCGGCACCAACCTGACGCTGCGCCACGGCGGCACGCGCGAAAACTATATGGCGCTCAACACGAGCGGCCCGGCGATCTGGGACTATGCGCGCAAGGCGGGGTTCACGCCGGTCTATATCGACGCGCAGCGCACCGGCGGCGGATTGCACAACGGGATGGATGCGGCCGAACGCGCGCGGATCGACACCTTCATCCAGTTCGACGACGTGCCGGTCGAGGAGCGCGACCACGCCGCCGCCGACCGCATCGCCCGCCACCTCGCCAATGGCCGGCGTGAGTTCATCCTGGTCAACAAGGTCGGCGCGCATTTCCCGGTGCACGACAAATATCCCGACAGCCATGCGGTCCACCGTCCGGCGCTGCCGCGCGGCCGTTTTCTGGGGGTCGCGGACACCGGCAAGCGTGACGGGTTCGACGGTCAGGGCGATCAGTGGCGGCTTTACCGCAATGCCTATCGCAACACCTTGCTCTGGAAGGTCGGCGGGTTCTTCGAACGGCTGCTGGCGCCGGGCACGCTGCACGGCGCGACGGTGATCTACACCGCCGATCACGGGCAGGATCTGAACGAACGCGGCGGATCGGGGGTGCACACCCATTGCAGCGGCAACCCGGTGCCCGAAGAGGGGGCGGTGCCGCTTGCGGTGCTCACCGATGCGGCTGCGGCGGGCGCCTGGCAGGGCGCCGCGGCGCTTAACCACGACCGCGCCAGCCATTATCAGCTCTTCCCCACGATCCTGGCGATGATGGGCTACCCCGTCGCGGATGTGCGCGCCGAATATGGCGAGTCGCTGCACGCGCCGCTGGCCGACGAGCTGCGCTTCAACACGCGGTTCAACGCGCGGTTGGGGCGCAAGCCCGAATGGAAACGGATCGACGCGGCGGCACTCGCCCGTCCCCCGCATGACGATGGCGGCCCGGCGGTGGCGGCGCGCTGACTCGAACGGCTTGCCGTTGCCGCGGCATGCGCCTATAGAAGCGCTGTTCTCGACATTGGAAACCTTGCCGAGGCCGGCCCCACGGGGTTCGGCGGCGACGAGGCGTATTCGGTGTCCATTGGAGTTTTCGTGTGGCGGATATCGCTGCCTTGACCGGTTTGATCGAGCCCGAAGCGCGCGCTTTGGGCTTCGATCTGGTGCGCGTGAAGATGTTCGGCGGCGAGGGCGACCGGACGCTTCAGGTGATGGCCGAGCGACCCGACACCCGCCAGCTGAACATCGATGATTGCGCCGACCTGTCGCGCCGCATCTCGGACCGGCTGGACGAGCTGGAAGCCGACGGCCGCGACCCGATCCCCGAGGCCTACCGGCTCGAGGTCAGCTCGCCCGGCATCGACCGGCCGTTGACCCGGCTCAAGGATTTCGGGGACTGGAAGGGGCATGAGGCTCGCATCACGCTCGCCGAGAAGATCGACGGGCGCAAGCAGTTCAAGGGCGACCTTGCCGGCGTGGACGGCGAGACGATCGCGATCACCGACGGGCAGGGCGTGACCCATGCCATCGCCTTCGCATCCATCGAGGACGCGAAGCTCGTCATCACCAACCGGCTCATCGCCGCAACCCGGCCGCTCTCCACCGAGGGCGCAGACGAATTCGAAGCAGAGGAACAGGACTGATGGCCACCGCCATTTCCGCCAACAAGGCCGAACTGATCGCGATCGCGAACTCGGTGGCGTCCGAGAAGATGATCGACAAGGCCATCGTCATCGAGGCGATGGAGGACGCGATCGAGCGCGCCGCCAAGAACCGCTACGGCGTCGAGAACGACATCCGCGCCAAGCTCGACCCGCAGACTGGCGACCTGCGCCTGTGGCGCGTGGTCGAGGTGGTCGAGGCCGTCGACGACTATTTCAAGCAGGTCGACCTCAAGGGCGCGCAGAAGCTACAGAAGGACGCCAAGGTCGGCGACTTCATCGTCGATCCGCTGCCCCCGATCGAATTCGGCCGCATTCAGGCGCAGGCGTCCAAGCAGATCATCTTCCAGAAGGTCCGCGACGCCGAGCGTGAGCGCCAGTATGAGGAATTCAAGGACCGTCAGGGCGAAATCATCACCGGCGTCGTCAAGCGCGTCGAGTTCGGCCATGTCGTCGTTGACCTCGGCCGTGCCGAGGGCGTGATCCGCCGCGACGCGCAGATCCCGCGCGAAGTGGTCCGCGTCGGCGACCGCGTCCGCAGCCTGATCCTGAAGGTTGTGCGCGAGACCCGCGGCCCGCAGATCTTCCTCAGCCGCGCGCACCCCGACTTCATGAAGAAGCTGTTCGCGCAGGAAGTGCCCGAAATCTACGACGGCATCATCGAGATCAAGGCGGCCGCCCGCGACCCGGGTTCGCGCGCCAAGATCGGCGTCATCAGCCATGACAGCTCGATCGACCCGGTCGGCGCCTGCGTCGGCATGAAAGGGTCGCGCGTCCAGGCCGTCGTGCAGGAGATGCAGGGCGAGAAGATCGACATCATCCCCTGGTCGCCCGACACCGCGACCTTCGTCGTCAATGCGTTGCAGCCGGCCAATGTCGCGCGCGTCGTCATCGACGAAGAAGATGACCGCATCGAAGTGGTCGTCCCCGACGATCAGCTTAGCCTCGCCATCGGCCGTCGTGGCCAGAATGTCCGTCTCGCCAGCCAGCTGACCGGCAAGGCGATCGACATCCTGACCGAGACCGATTCGAGCGAGAAGCGTCAGGCTGAGTTCGTCGCGAACAGCGAGATGTTCCAGAACGAGCTCGACGTTGACGAGACGCTGGCGCAGTTGCTTGTCGCTGAAGGCTTCAGCAGCCTCGAGGAAGTCGCCTATGTCGAGCTCGACGAGATCGCGGGCATCGAAGGCTTCGACGAGGATTTGGGTCAGGAGCTTCAGAACCGCGCGACCGAAGCGCTCGAGCGTCGCGAGGAAGCCAATCGCGAAGCCCGCCGCGCGCTGGGCGTCGAGGACGAGCTCGCGACCATGCCGTATCTGACCGAGGCGATGCTGGTCACGCTCGGCAAGGCGGGCATCAAGACGCTCGACGATCTCGCCGATCTCGCCACCGACGAGCTGGTCGCCAAGAAGCGTCCGGAACCGCGCCGCCGCGGCGACGGCCCCGCTGCCCCGGTTCGCGAGAGCGACAAGGGCGGTGTGCTCGGCGAGTACGGTCTGAGCGACGAGCAGGGCAATGAGATCATCATGGCCGCCCGCGCGCACTGGTTCGAGGATGAAGACAATGCGGGCGAGCCGGCTTCGACCGGTGGGGAGGACGCTTTTGCGGACTCCGAGCAATGAGCCCCGGTCTGAACTGACGGTCGGGAAGCGTGCGGATGGAGATGCCATCCGCACCTGCATTCTCTCGCGTGCGGAATCCCCGCGCGACGGGCTGATCCGACTCGCGCTGTCGCCCGATGGCGAAGTGCTGCCCGATGTCCGCGCCAAGGCGCCGGGCCGCGGCGCATGGATCGGCGTCGACCGCGCCGGGCTGGCCGCCAGCGGCAAGAAGCTGCACGGTGCGTTGGCCCGCGCGTTCAAGACGAGCGACGTGCGCATCCCCGACGATCTGGGCGACCGGATCGCGGCGCAGCTCGAGCGCGCCTTGCTTGACCGGCTGGGGCTTGAGGCCAAGGCCGGGTATGTCGTTATCGGCGGCGAGCGGATCGAAAAGGCGGGCCGCGGCGGCAAGCTGCACCTGCTGCTCCATGCGTCGGATGCCGGTGCCGACGGCTCGCGCAAGCTCGACCAGGCGCTGCGCGTCGGCACCGACCGCGAAGGCTCTGGCGACACGGGCTTCACATTGCCGTTGCCACGCACCATATTGTCCTTGGCGCTTGGCCGCGAAAATGTGGTACATGTCGGCCTGACAGACCCCAAAGCTGCCGCGCGGGTGAGCGAAGCGCTCGCCCGCTGGCTGCATTTTATCGGTCCCGATCCAGACCCCGAGCCTTGCGAAACACGCTCGCAAGGCGCATCGGGCGCTGGCGGTGACGAGACGAACGACGAACAGACGGGAATTTGAGTTGAGCGATACCGAAAACGACAAGCCGAAACTGGGCATGCGCCAGCCGCTGGGGCTGAAGCGCACGGTCGAGACCGGCAAGGTGAAGCAGAGCTTCAGCCACGGACGCTCGAACACCGTCGTGGTCGAGGTCAAGCGTCGTCGCGTGCTGGGTCCGCAATCGGGTCAGCCCGAGGCCGCGCCCGAGCCGGTGGTCGAGGCTGCGCCGCCCCCGCCGTCCCCGGCTCCCGCGCCGCGCCCGTCCGCGCCCGCTGGCGAAACCGCTCAGGAGC
Organism: Sphingomonas sp.; assembly: GCA_035481255.1. Classification (GTDB taxonomy): domain Bacteria; phylum Pseudomonadota; class Alphaproteobacteria; order Sphingomonadales; family Sphingomonadaceae; genus Sphingomonas. Next base: position 5,562 of record DATIGZ010000148.1, read on the forward strand.
GTCAGGCCCGCATGCTGCGCGAAGCCGAAGAGCAGCGCATGCAGACGAACGAGGACGCGCGCCGCCGCGAGGAGCGCGAGCGTGTCGAGGCTGCTGAAGCCGAAGCGCGCCGCGCCGAGGAAAAGGCGCGCGCCGAAGCCGAGGCCGCAAAGGCGCCCAAGGAAGAGCCCAAGCCCGAACCGGCGCCCGCGCCGGTCGTCGAGGCGGCGCCGCCGCCGGCTCCCGCTTCCGCCCCTACGCCCGCGCCCGCGCCCGCGCCGGTTCCGCCCAAGCCGATCGCGGTTCAGCTCGATCCGAGCCGGCCTGCACCGCGCCAGTTCACCCCGGTGCAGCGTCCCGAGATTCCGCGTCCGGCACCGGCCCGGCCCGAACCGAACCTTGCCGCCAACAACACCGGCAGTGCCGCGCCCGCGCCGCGCCCGGCCGGCGGAGCCAATCTTGGCCCCAATCGTGCCCCGGCGCGTCCGCCGGAGCCGCAGCGACCACAGCAGCGCGACCGCAAGGGCGACGAGCGTCGCGGCGGCAAGCTGACCGTCAACCGCGCCCTTGGCGGCGACGATGGCGCGCGTGCGCGCAGCCTCGCCGCGCTCAAGCGTGCGCGTGAGAAGGAGCATCGCCGCCATTCGGGTCCGCGCGAGCCGCAGGCCAAGCAAGTCCGCGACGTGCAGGTTCCCGACGCGATCACCGTCTCCGAGCTGGCGAACCGCATGGCCGAGAAGGGCGCGGATCTGGTCAAGGCGCTGTTCAAGATGGGCATGCCCGTCACGCTGACCCAGACGATTGATCAGGACACCGCCGAGCTGCTGGTGACCGAATTCGGCCATAACATCGTTCGCGTGTCGGATTCGGACATCGATCTGGCGACCGACACGATCGAGGATGCGCCCGAGACGCTGAAGACGCGTCCGCCGGTGGTCAC
>DATIGZ010000149.1:0-5961 GCA_035481255.1 Sphingomonas sp.
CTGATGGGGGACGGCTGGGGCCGCTATCTGGCGGTCACGCTCAACGCCGGCGCGATCGAGATCGCGCGCGAACCCTCGGGCGCGATCGGCTGCTATTATCAGCATCGCGAAGGGAGGATCGTCTGCGCTTCGGATGCCGTGCTGCTCACCCAAGCGACCGGCTGCAGTCCCGGCTTCGACTGGGACGAGGTGCTGGCGCAGCTGCAATATCGCAACTTGCGCACCGAACGCACGGGGCTCGCCGGCATCCGCGAACTTCCGCCCGGCGCGGCGCTCCGCCTGCGCAATGGCGAGCTGAGGCGGCGCGGCATCTGGTCGCCCTATCCATTCGCCGCGAACTGGAACCGGCGAGCGCGGTTCGAGGACGCGCAGCCGCTGGTGCGCCGGGCAATCCTCGGTACCGTTGCCGCGCTGGCGCGCGACTATCAGCGGCCGGTCGTCAAGCTCTCGGGCGGGCTCGACTCCTCGCTGGTCACGGCGGCGCTGGCGGCGAGCGGCGCACATCCGACCTGCCTGACCTTTCGCGGCACCGGCGCCGATCTCGACGAGACCGCCTATGCCCAGGCGGTCGTCGCGCGCACCGGTTCGCCCCATGCGATCGCCACCTTCGATCGCGCGGCCGTGTCGCTGGCACATGATGCCGCCGCGCATTTGCCGCGGCCGACCGCGCGGTTGTTCGCGCAAGCCGACGATGCGCTGCAGGTCGAACTCGCCCGCCGCATCGGCGCCGACGCCTTCTTCTCGGGCGGCGGCGGCGACACGGTGCTGTGGTACTTCCCGACCGTCTCGGCCGCGCTCGACCGATTGCGCTGTGGCAGTCTTGCCGGCTTCTGGCAGACGCTCGGAGATCTCGCGCAGATGACCGGCGATCGCCGGATCAGGGCATTGCGCATCGCGCTCGCCAAGCTCGCGCGGCGCGAGGCGCAGCCCTGGTTCCACACGCTGCGTTTCCTTGCCCGCGAGGCGCAACCACTGGCCGTCCCGGGCTGGCATCCCTGGCTGCCGGTTCCGGCCGGGACACTGCCCGGCGTGCGGGCCTATGTGCGCTCGCTGATCCAGATGCAGGACCATTATGAACATGGCGCGCGGCTCGCGTTCGGCCCGGCGATTCCGCCCCTGCTCGCGCAGCCGGTGGTCGAGCAGTGCCTCGCCATTCCAAGCTGGCTATGGTGTGCGGGCGGACGCGACCGTGCGGTCGCGCGCGCGGCCTTTGCCGATTTGCTGCCAGCCGAGATTATCGAGCGGCGCACCAAGGGCGGCGCGGATGGCTTCGTCACCCGGCTGCTCAACGGCGCGCGCCGCGAGGCACGCCCGCTGCTCCTCGACGGGCTGCTTGCGCGGCAGAACCTGCTCGACCGGGGCGAGATCGAGCAGGTCCTGACGCAGCCGGGCAGAATCGGCAGCGCCGATTGTGGCCGGCTATCGCGGCTTATTTCGGTCGAGACCTGGCTGCGCAGCTGGAGCGCCCGGCGTGCGGGAGGCTGAGCCAGCCTCGCGCATTGCCCGCCAGCGCGCATATTGCGCGGCCTTGGCGGGATCGGGATCCTCGCGGTTGCGTATCCAGAAGTCGAACCAGTCGATCACCCGGGTGTAGATTGCGAGGCGATGGGCCGGCTGCCACTTCACATGATATTCGTCGGGAAAGACGTACATCTCGACCGGCTTCCCCGCGTCCACCAAGGCGGTCAGCGAGTCGAGCGCCATGCGATATTGGCGATCTGCGGTCTGGATCAGCAACGGCGCCTCGATCCGCTCGATATTGCGCCGGATCGAGGCCGGCGCCCAGAAGGCTTCATCCTCCGTTCCTGGCGGTGGATAGCCCCAGGCGCGCGCGTCGTGGCGGAAGGCGAGACCAAGCGAGAAATTGGCGGTCGACGGATCCATGCAGCAGCCGCTGACCACTGCCGCCTTGTAGCGGCGCGTGTGAATCAGTGCCCAATTGACGGTGTCGGCACCATCGCTGAGGCCGGTGATGCCGATCGCGGCGGGGTCGATCGCGCCGCCCGCGATCGCCCGGTCGACCAATGCCTCGAGCCCCGAAAGCGCGCGCCGGCGATAGCGCCAGCCCATCACGTTGCTCCGCTGCCGCGCGTTGCGCGATTGCGCGCCTGCCGCCTGCTGGGGTGCCTCGGGCCGCTGGTAGCTCAACACGGCATAGCCGCGCGCAGCCAGCGCATGGACCGGATATTCGTCGCCGGTGCCGCCGCGCAGGAAACCGCGCGCGGTATATTGGACGATGACCAGCGGATGGCGCTGCCCCGGGCGATGCCCGGGCGGCAGCACGAGGTCGCCGAACACCGGTGCACCGTCCCCGGCGGTGGCGGTCAAGCGCTCGACCGCGCCGAACCGCCAGGCCGAGACTTGCGGATTGGGGTCGAGCAACACCCGCACCGCGCCGCTCGCCGGCGCGATCGCGACGATCTGACGCGGTTGCGTTGCCGTCTCGCGCGCGCAGACCAGCTCGCCGCGATGCAGGGTGCAGCCGAACAACGAGGCATTGGTGGTGAAGCGCGACACCGGCGCCGCGCCCGGACGCCAGCTGAACAGCTCGATCGTCCCGTGGCGCTCGGTCTTCCAGTCGCGCAGGAAGATGAGCTCGCCCGCCTTGGTCCACCACAGGCCAAGCACGCCCCGCGCACATGCCGGGGTTTCGCAGCGATAGGTCTTGCCGCCGATCTGCGCTTCGAGCCGTTCGGCGCCAAGGAACAGTCTGGGATCGACCGCGCGCATCCGGGCGACGGCACCGTCGTCCGCAACCGCGGACTTCATCGACGCCGAGGTCAGCCGCGAGATCAGCCCGGCACCGAGCCGTTCGCGCTGCGCGGGCGAGGCGAGGCGCCAGGCTTCGCCCGGTGCCACGGCGCGGATTTCATAGGGGGTTGCCGCGGGCGCATAGGGCTTGTCCTCGGACAGCGGCCAGAAGCGGCGGTCATAGAGATAGCCCGAGCGCCCTTCCTGCTCGATCGCATGCTGCGCGTCGACCAGGGCCGGACGCACCTCATAGATCAGCGCGCCGTCCAAATCCCAGGCGAAGCGCTGCACGTCGAGTGGCTCGCGCGTCACGATCTCGGCGCCGATGCCGTCGCGCCGCACACGCCATAGCCGCGTGACGCCCTGATCGCGGCGCAGCCAGGCGATCCACTGCCCGTCGGGCGACCAGGACGGCGCCTCGGTCATCATCACCCCGCCATTATGCGCGGCAAAGCCGCGCGTATCGGCCAGCGCGAACGCGGTCTCGCCGCCGGTCGCGAGGATCCGCAGGCCGCTCCCATCCGTGCGGACGAGCGCGAGTCCATGGCAATAGCGATTCGTCACCGGATCGGCGCGGCGAAGCAGCACGGCGATGTCCTGGCCGTCGGGCGCGATCGAGAATTCGGGTTCGCTCCAGGGGACGTCATGGGCGACGCCGAAGTCGCGCAGGGTGACGAGGTCGCCCGGCGCGATGGCGCGCGGCGCCGCCGGGGTCGCGGCCGGGGGCGTCAGGCGTGCCGCGCAATCGCGCGCGGCGGCCGGGGCGGCGGCGAGCAGGGCCGTGCTCGCAAGCAGGACGCGCATCACCATGTCTTGGTCAGCTGGATCGAGAGCAGCCGACCGATCGGACTGGCATTCTCGCCATCATAGCCGACGGTCCGCGTGCCGAGCACGAACGGGGTGAGCGGCGGATCGGCATCGAGCAGATTGGTCGCGCCGAGCGTGAGCGCAAGCCCACCGAACGCGCCTCCGCCCTCGATACGATAGCTCAGCTGCAGGTCGAGCGTCGTCCAGCTCGATACCCGCGAGACCGGGGTCGTCGTGTTGTTGCGATAGCCATCGCTATAGTTGACGAACGCTGCCAGCCCCCAGGGGCCGCCATTCCAGCTCGCCCGCCCCCGCACGCGCAGATCGGGCGGATTGCCGATCGTATCGACCACCGACAGGATTGGCGCGGTGCGGGTAAGGCGCTGGCGGAAGGCGGCGATATAGCTGCCGCTCGCGCCCAATTCGGCGGTGCCGCCGGCCACGCCCAGGCGATAGCCGAGATCGAAGTCGAGACCGCGCATGCGCTGCGACGCGAGATTCTGAGTCCGCGCGTCGATCACCGCCTGGATCGCGTTTGCCGCGATGCCGCCCGAGGGCTGGAAATAGGGGCTGGCATAATAGGCCGCGACCTGCGCCGGATCGGGATGATCGTCGATCACCGGGGCATAGACCGCGCGATTGACGAAGAAGATCTGGATCGCCGAGGCGAGGCTGGCGATGCGATCGCGGTAATCGATATCGAACCAGGTCAGCTGGGCATGAAGCCCGTTTTTGGCGCCGGCGCGATAGTCGAGGCCGAGCGTCCAGCTGGTGGCGCGCTCGGGCTTGAGGTCCGGATCGTTGCCGCGGATGAGCAGCGCGTTGGTGAAGCCGGTCGGGGAGGCGGGGTCGGGCAGGGCGCGCGCAAAATAGGCGTTGGTGACCCCGTCTTGGCGCAGGTCGTTGAAGCTCGGGGCGCGGAACGAGCTGCCCCAGCTGCCGCGCAGCCGCACCCCGTCAAGCGGTTCCCAGGCCGCGCTGAACTTGGGGTTCACGCTGGCGCCGACATCGCTGTAGTCCTCGCCGCGCACCGCCGCCGAGAGCTCGATCCGTCCGAGCGGGCTGGCGGCGGCGGTGACCGGCACCAGCAGTTCGGCATAGGCAGCCGACACCCGCCGTCCGCCGATCAGCGGGGTCACCGGGGAAACCGGGGCGAGGCTGGCATAGTCGAGGATCGCGGGATCGCTGGCGAAGCGTTCGTTGCGCCGCTCGGCGCCGACCGCGAGGCGCACCGCGCCGGCGGGCAGCGCGAACAGCGGCCCGTCGGCGCGCAGCTGGGTCGACCACAAAGTATAGCGGCTGCCGGTCTTCACCGATCCGCGGATCCGCGCCAATGTCGCGGGATTGTTGGCGGTGCCGTCGCCGAACAGGTTGAGCGCGGTTGCCGGATCGCGATCGGCGAGCGCAATCGCGGCGCGCGCGGTGTTGAGCATGTTGACGACCTCGGTGCGCTCGCTCTGCACGCCATGGGTGAGGCCGAGGCTCGCCTGCCACGGCCCGAGCGTGACCCGCGCGCCGCCTGAGATGCCGAAGGCGGTGCTTCGCCCGCGATTGGTCTCGGGGCCGAGCTCCCTGGAGAAGTCGTAGCGCAGCTGCACCGGCTGGCGGGTGCCGATCGGGTCGGCATAATAGGGGTTGGCGACGGGGACGGTGACGGGCAGCGCGTTGAACGAGGCATAGGTGCGGCCATCGAACTCGCGGATCCCGAACAGCGCCTGCCCCCATAGTTCGAGATCGTCGGTCAGGGACTGGCGGAGCGCGAGAAAGCCGGCATGGCGGCGCTGCTGCGGCATCACATCGGCGCGGCGGTAGCGATCGCCCATATTGCTTTGCCCGGCGATGAGCTGGGCCGGGTCGAGCGCGGTGCCGTCCTGCCCGCCGGGGATGGCGAAGACGCGCCCGCCGGCGACGATCGTGCCCGGTACCCCGGGTCCGCTGCGATAATCGCCGAGACCAAAGCGGCGCAGATCCTCGCTGAAATAGGGGCGATCGGCTGCGGCGAGCCGGTCGCGGTGATAATATTCCCACGCCACCACCGCCGACCCGCTGTCCCAGCGCAGCCCGCCGATCGCGCTCAGCTGGACCTCGTTCATGCCGTCGGCGCGGCCATAGCGCGCCGCGGTCTCGAAACCGTGGAAACGGTCGCGCGGGACGATGTTGACGACCCCGGCGACGGCGTCCGAGCCATAGAGCGCGGAGGCGCCGTCGGCGAGGATCTCGACGCGCTCGATCGCGGTGAGCGGGATCATCGAGAGGTCGGTGAACACCCCGGCGAGCCCGGCCATTGGCGGGCGCTCGCCATTGAGCAGCACCAGGGTCGAACCCGCACCGAGCCCGCGCAGATTGACGCTCGATCCATAGGTCGCATTGGCGTCCGCGCCGCCGCGTCCGACCCCGCTGGTG